>CAKZMA010000536.1 GCA_937127375.1 uncultured Coleofasciculus sp.
GCGATCGCCGAGCAGTTCTTCAAACCCATCCGAGTTAATCAAGGCGGGGTTCGTCTTTTTCAGCTCCATTATGCTCCCGCTAGTAATAAAATCCAAGTTCGTGTTGGTGCTATCTATCTGCATCCACTCATCCGGCGGTCGAATTGGACTGCCCACCAAGGGGTCATCACCTACGTTATAAATTCCCAGACCGTAATTATCAGGTGGGTTGGCGTTATAGGGAACTTCAGCATAGGACACGCGACGAGTGCGTCGTTTAAAGTAGGTGGTGAGAACTTTTTCGAGCAAGTCTGGGTCGGGAGCTGCTGCATCGTACTTATCGTTAAACTCTTCACTGATTTCGTCTCCATATCGACTCACACCTGCCACTGAGCTAGGATCAGCATCCTCATCAGGATCAGTATGCAGCGCCAGAGCTGCTTGAACCATTAAATCAATGCGATTATCAAATGCGGCATTGTTGGACGCTACCTCGCTACCTGCTTGGGCAACTGTCCCTGTAGAGTCAAGAACACCAACAGTTCCACTAATATCTGTTTCTTTAATCTCGTCGCCTGTAGTATTTCCTAGTTGTGTCCCTTGGAATAAATCAATGTCTACAGGTATGTCATTCCCACTCAGGCTAGTACTAGTTTGTCGAATTCCCCCATTGGTGACATTTCCCGCGACTATAATTTTGGCGTTTTCTGGATCGTAAAAACAGGATGCCCGACTGCTAACTTGATAAAAACGTACTCCTGCTTCTGGGTCACTAAATTCAACTCCTCTAACTAGCAAATTAGCATTCGTATGAATCCGACCATTGACACGAAAGACTTCTGTATTCGTAACCTCCACATCATCGTTGAACCAAACAGCATTATTATCTAGGGACAACCGCGCTTGGTCTTGCTGCATTTCTAGGGCAGAAAAGCCTTGGTTTCCGGTGTAGGCTTCATAGTCGTCGTCATCGAGCGATAGATCCGTCATATCCTTTTGCTTAATTGGCACCGTCGCCACATAGACAAAAAAGGCTTTTTTCAACTTCCCGCCGGTTTCAAACCACCCACCTGCAGTTGGAAGCGCCGAACATCCCTGCAATGTTCCTGTATCCATGGGTAAGGCTCTCGCTTCGGTAGCACCTCTGGCTCTCTCTGTTTTCCCCGCAGAATCGACGGGAGGAACCCTAAAGTAGATGCCATACAGGGTATAACTATCAAACTTGCCATTATTATCCGTATCAACAGGAAACTTCCATGCCGTATCTAGTCGTTCACTGTCCTGAATCGTGTTATCCCCAGACGTTTCTGTATTATCCGTTCCCGTAAAATCAGCTACTAATCTCAACTGGGTTTCACCGCCAAAGGTATAGCGGGATTCACGTAAAACCGCATGGATATTTGTATCGGGGGGGGTTGTCCCTTGTAAATCCGTCTCTGCATCAGAAAAGAGTCGAGCTATTTTGGCTTTCGCTCGATCTAATGCTGGAGTTGCAGCATTCAAAACCACCTCATTCACCCGGTAGTTGCTTGCATTCTTCGTCCGGTCAAAAGAACGCAACACCATCGCGGTGGTCAACAAAATGACGACCAACATCACCATCGTCACCGTTGGTAGCACAAATCCCGATTTGGCTAGATTAGACGGACGACGACTCCCTGTAACCAAAACTCGGAGAATCCACTGCATCACCCGCCTTCTCAAGGTTTGGACTAACTTGAAAGCGTTGTGGCAGATGGATTGGATTACCTTAAAAGGCGTTTTACGGCGTGACATGGTCAGTTTCCTGGCAAACTGCGGATAGTTTTGAAACGGACTAGCGACTCATACACCAGTCGCTACTCTTTATTATTGAATGGGGCTTTGGTCAGTTAGACTCTGCTTAGACTTTAATCAATTTTCACAGGGAAAAGCTTACACCTAGAGAGGGATCTGCCACTGAGCGAGAGCGTCAAGGAAGACGTGAGGCAAGGGAACCTCTTTAAATTCCTGTCTGCGTCTGTCTTGCTCTCAACCTCGTCACAGACTCCTGCATCTATCCTACCCAGTTTGACAAAGAAACTGATCACCCCTGAGTTAAATTCAGTCTTCACCTGTAGCCGCAGACAGCCTTTAATCGTCAACACAGATGAATAGGATTTACGCAAAGCCTCTAAAGCCTCTATGTGTAGTGGCGTGGCACACCTTATTGGGTAGATTAGATTCGGCTTGTAGTGGCGTGGCACACCTTATTTGGTGGATTAGAATTGTAGGGGCGCAAGGCTTGCGCCCGGTTTAAACGTCAAATCTATTCCACAATTTTAGCTGTGTCAGCCCAGTAGCGTAACGCACCTTTGCCAAGCCGTATCCGATATGTGGTGTAGCTGCGTAAATTCTGATGAACTGTGGAGAGTTCGTAGAGAGGGAACCTTAGCCCTCTCCAGCTAGGGATTAGAGAACTAAAGTTCTCACTACAAACAAAGTCCTACTTTAGTTGGGTCACAGCACTACTCTTGTTCCCTCCCAAGGGTAGGATCGGCTGATTAGAAATGATGAAGATTAATTCCGGCTTCTTTTGCCATCGCTTGTAATCCTTTCTTCTCCAGGGTTTTAATCGCTTTGGTCGATAGTTTCAACTTCACCCAGCGATTTCCTTCTTGCCACCAGACTCGCTTCGATTGTAGGTTGGCTTGCTGTAGTTTCTTCGTCCGGCGGTGGGAGTGGGAGATAGCATAAGCGTTATTTGCCTTCTTACCGGTTAGCTGGCATTTGCGTGACATCGTTAATCCTCTAATTATAGTCCGCTCTCCATCATATCTTGCTAGTTCCTGGTCGTTTGGTCTTTGTCCTTTAGGCACTAATTACACGGACGCGCTGTACCATATTTTTTTGATTCCGTCAACGTTATAGGACTTACGCAAAGGCTTTATTTGTAGGGTGTGTTAGCGTAGCGTAACGCACGGTTGAGATTAGGGAACAGGGAACAGGGAATGAATCATACAGAATTCATGCAGTTATTCGTTCACATAAAAACCCGCGAAGTATATGCTTATCTGTTATCCGCCTTACCAACAACTCTCCCAACGAATAAATTTGTCATCTTTGCCCAAGGAAGAAGTGGCTCTCAACTGCTCTGTGATTTAATGAACACTCATCCTTCGATTCACTGTGACACCGAAATTCTGAGGAAAATACGAGTATTATTTCCCCTACAGTATGTCCAAGGCAAGAGCCGCCCGCATTCAGGAAAATACCTACGGGTTTAAAGTTAAAATTTATCAGCTTACTGATGATCAGAAAATCGATCCCCACAGCTTTTTGACCCAGTTACACAACCAAGAATGGAAAATCATTTATTTAAAACGCTTAAATGCTCTTCGACAATCCCTTTCCATGTTAATTGCTATTAACC
>CAKZMA010000537.1 GCA_937127375.1 uncultured Coleofasciculus sp.
TGATGACGGGTTAAAACCGGGAACTTTAGCAGCATTACTTTATCTCCTTAATTGATTTGATGAGTTCATTCTGTTTTTCTGGCGGCAAGCTTTGAATGGCATCAAGCAGATATTCAAAGCTTCCAAATGGCGGCAAATCTGCCTCTAGGTAAGCTTTATAGTTGCGTAAATGTCGCCGCATATTAAACTTTTTTTCACTATACTCTAGCACGTCATGTACTCGTCCCAACTTGCGGAATACAACCTCAAACTTTTCAGGCTGTTTTCCTAGATAAAATACAGCGTTGTCAAATGGGGCGGGTGAATTTGATGGCGCAATTGTCCCATCTTCTTTGGGTTCCTTGAAAGTTAGGCGTCCATTGAGGAAGCACTTAGGGAATCGGTCAAGGCGCTGGAACCACCGCGTACCGCTAGCTGATTTTAGTAGTAGTATGATTTCGCTAGCACGCCCTTCATCATACTCGATAAGAGCCTTATCTACCCACTTTGCTGTCTCAGAGTAGGGTGGGTTGCAATAGACCTTCCCAAACCATTTATGCTGCAAGCCATTGTCTGCCATCGTGTAAAGCGTCTTGGCTTCCACATTGGGCGTAGTGTGACTATTGCTGCATGGGTCAAGGTCAATAACTCCCCCATAAACATCCAGGACGGCGTTGACAATTTCGTCTGGGGTGTATGCTTCATCGGATTTGCTTGAAGTTAATACCTCAAGCGAGTGCTTACCTTTGTAAACGTCTAGGTCGGCGTTGCATGTGCAATCTTCATTAGGCTTAGTAGCTTCAGCGTTCATCATGGTTGTTGATAATTTAGTGACAAATAAGGGCGGGACTGCCATGCCTAGGATGGCTCCGGCAATGGCGACTTTTTCGGGTAGTTTGTACCAGTCTGGGAATGTCTGTAAACGGCGGATGCACTCAATAGATACCTGCTTAACCGTGCCGTCGGGCAACCAAATGTCTGCAAACCGATTTCGGCTGTTATTCCGATGGTCTATGAACCGCGATCGCAGTATCGTCAAGGCTGGGCGGCAACCAGGAATAGGCGTATAGTCTCCCCACGCCCCTATCCGGTCAATCAATAATGGCTGTGGGGCATTACGCTCTAGCCATTTATCAACTGATTGTTGCTGTCGGGGTAAGAGTTCAGCATCAAATAAGTTTGGGATAAGGTCACAAATCGCCTCGTACCAGCCGAGGTGCTTCTCTTCTGGAGGAAGTGCGATCGCGTTGGGGTTCTTGCAGGCAAGCAAGATTAGCCGCTTTCTGGCTTGTGGGACGCCGTAGTTCGCCATGTTGACTATCTGATATTTATGGTGATACTCTTGGCGGTCTAACTCTCTGATGATGGTGGCAAGCGCTTGCCCATCTTCATATTCCTTGACATTTTCCAAGACAAAATATTGAGGACTAAGCTGGGCTATGCCGTTTGCGATCGCCTCGGCAATTGCGATGTCAGCACTGCCCTCTTTCCCAAACGGATTTGCCGCGCTGTATTCCGTGCAGGGCGGGGATGCCCATAAGAAAGTGGGATTACACGGTATCCCGTCAAAATTTAGATCAGAGACATTCTGAATCGTCTCTCGAATTAGATGACATTCAGGAAAGTTGATTTGATGGGCTTCAGCTATCTCCAGACTGACCCCTTCATTTTTGGGGTCATAATCCACGGCGACGATGGTCTTAATTCCGGCATCTTTAAAGCCAGTCTCTACGCCTCCCCCGCCTGCACAAAATACTACGGCTGTAGGTCTAGGTTTCATCGTTTTCAAAAAATTAAATGGTTGCTAGTAATGCGCTAGCAACCGTTGTTGCATTACCTGTACCGATAATTGGGTCTACAGTTGGGGCAATAGCCAAGCTTGCCTCGCGTAAGCTTTCCGCAGTTTAAACAGGGGAATTTAAACCGCAACTTTCCAAAGGGATAACATCCCCATTACGATAGTCACTGTCTAAGCTCCATACAACAACCACCGAAGGTGATTTAGGGTTGATTTTTGGGTCGAACACTGCTATCCATTTGCAGTTGTTTTTATAATGGCAACCAACCGCCATTACAGCGTACTGAGGAAAACCGGAGACGATTAGACCTTTGTGTCCTTCGACTGGAGGAAATACCAGTGTACTTAAGTCGCTCGGTGTTGCCACTCCATCTTCTCCTAAGTCGATCTTTAAAAGGGTTGCGTTTGAGGATTTTTGCTTTAAAACGATTTCCATGGTTTTCCTTGTCGTTGGTACTTACCCCACCTTATAGGCAAAGTGGGGTAATGTCAAGAGGATTGCTTGCATTATTCCACTCTGCCACCTTTCGGTAGTACTTATTAAGAAGAATAGGCGAAGGTGGCAGAGGGTCTAACCCTTACGGTGAGCGGGTTTA
>CAKZMA010000538.1 GCA_937127375.1 uncultured Coleofasciculus sp.
CCCAGCGTCAGCGGCGACGAATTCTAACAGTGCTATTGGTATCCCAGTTCCCACTCCGGAAATTGCGGCATCACCGACAGTAGACTCAACGGCGGTCAACCAATCTCAATCTCCTGTCGTTATTCCCGTTCCGACACCAGAAATTGCCGCCTCACCGACGGTGGACTCCCTAGGGGTCAATTCGTACCAGTCACCCGTGGTGATTCCGGTTCCCACTCCAGCCTCCGAAGCCGCCTCAGGTTCCAAATCCAAAGCGGCTCGCTCATCGGAATCGTCTGTGGTGATTCCGGTTCCCACTCCAGACACAGCCGCGTCTCTGGCGATTGAGGAAAACACACCGAAGCCATCACCGTCATCCGTGATGATTCCGGTTCCTACGCCAAGTCCAGAGCATTTGACCTCACCAGAGGTATCGGAAGACCAAACACCGATCACCTTCCCCAATTCAAAGCTGGAACCCGTCACAACGCCAGAAATCACTGCTCAACCCCCAACACCGCAGCCCGTGGTGATGGAAACGGTGGTAGCGAATAGAGCGGCGACGAGTACTTACGCGGTTAAACCTGGAGATACAGTAGACGCGATCGCACGTCGCTATGGTTTATCCCGTTCTGAATTAATTCAAGCGAACGGCTTAAATAATCCCAACCTGATTCGGGTCAATCAACAACTCACCATTCCCACGCCGCCATCGGCTGAGTCATCTGAGCAACGAGTCACGTTTTTACCAGGGATTCAGGAGCAATCCAACAATTCGGTGACTCGCTCAGTCCAACCAGAGGTTGAAGCACCCAGAGTCGTTGTTCCCACCACAGCAACATCCGCCTCACCGATTACCCCAACAGTACCCACATCTCAACCGCCAACCGCTTCATCAACTGTTCTTGCCCAATCCTCCGTTGGTGAAAACGCCCCAACCAATACCCCTATCGCGTTAGAGGCGAAACGGAATCAGCCCGCTAACGCCGGGGACAACCCCTACGTTGAACGCTTGAGGGCGGATATTCTGAGAATGCGGGCAGAATATCGCCGTCAGCAAACCACGGGTCAAACCAGTTCACCGAGCGAAGTGGTGGTTCCATCTGTGCCAGTTGCGCCGAGTGTAGCTGAGCAATCAACACCCATTAGGGTCAATCCGGAATTCAATCCGCAGCGGTATGAACAAGAAACTCAAGCCACTTCAGTTTCCATCGCAGTACCGCCACCTGCGGCAACCCCATCTGAACCGAAGGAGCAGGTTGTAGCCGCCGCCCCAGCCCCACCAGCAAGTTATAACCCCATGCTGCAAACCCCGGTTGGGACAACGGTTGCACCTCAATTGCCTCCTCTGTCCGCTCCGGATATGTACTTGCCGGACAGCCCTGCCCCATTTAATGGCTATATTTGGCCCAGCAAGGGGGTTTTAACCTCTGGCTACGGGATGCGTTGGGGACGTATGCACAAGGGGATTGATATTGCAGCTCCTATCGGTACACCGATTGTGGCAGCTGCCCCTGGTGTTGTCGTCACCGCTGGTTGGAATTCCGGTGGCTACGGCAAATTGGTGGAAATCAAACATCCGGATGGTAGCTTGACCCTCTATGCTCACAACCATCGAATTTTGGTGCGTCGGGGTCAAGAGGTTGACCAAGGGCAACAAATTTCGGAAATGGGTAGTACGGGTTACAGTACCGGACCCCATTTGCACTTTGAGGTTCATCCAGGAGGACGCGGAGCCGTTAATCCAATGGCTTTTTTACCCAAGAATCGGTAGTTGGTTCTCCCAGCGACAGAAGTGTGTAGAGGCGTTGCCTGCAACGTTTCTTCTGGCGGGACACAGTTCAAATGGTGTAGTTAGAGTAGGTTGGGTTGAGCGAAGTCGAAACCCAACCGAATCTAGACCTAAAGCCCTGACTACGAACCAAGTCTTTCGGGATTGGCGAAACCCTTGATATACCGTAGGGTGGGCACTGCCCACCACCCTTAAGCCAGTGGCATTCATCTGGAATAGATGTTGGAAAATGTGCTTGTGTTCACGTAAGCTTTATGCTAAATTAAGGAGGCTGTGAAAAAAAACGGCTCAGTAGCTCAGTGGTTAGAGCAGGGGACTCATAAGCCCAAGGTCGTTGGTTCAAATCCGACCTGAGCCATTTGTTAGAAACTTTATAGAGTAAGCTTTTCGGGGGAATAGCCTTAGTTACGGTGGGGCTGTTCTACCGAATTTTTATGAATTTGACTATTGACTTTGACTATGAATCGACTCTGATTAAAGCTTAGGTGTTCATAGCCGTAGTTACAGTATTTTATCGATTTGACTATTGGGTTTGAGTTAAATGACTGAAAGTCCTATCCTAAAAGATTTTCAGCCATCGATTATCTATTACCTTCAACGCATTGAATGCTGAGAGGTCTGTCTTTTTTTTGTCATTAGGTAGACTCAGTAGACCCTACTAAGTCCATGCAATCAAGACTCTGAGCAGGATATAGCCTACTCAGGGTATTCTTATAGGGTGTCTAAGTCCTTATTCAAATGCCTATTGACCGCGAGAAAAACAAGCAACTCAAAGTGACGATACCGAATGACCTCCACAGAAAGCTGAAAATTATATCGACAAAAATAGGTATTCCAATGGCTCAGATGCTATTGCAGTCAGCAGTAGAAAAGTATAGAGAGGAGTTGAAGGAACTTGAGCAAGAAGAATAAAGCAATTAGCTCCTAAATTGCTGATAATTTAGCAAAATAACTCCTATAGCTTTATTGGTTATAGGATTTTTAAAACCTCTCAACCTGCACTGATGGAGCTTGATTTGCAGTAAACGGATGTATTTGATTCAAATTTTGCATATAAACAGGACACTTTGCATCAATTAATACAAAAAAAGCAGATAGCGTCGATAAGGTTAACCTGAGATTAACCCAGACAGGATAAAATCTCTGGAACAAAAAATTCCAGGGACGGTTATTCGGTTGGCTAATCTCACAAAAAACTCTATTTGGTGTGAGAGACGAACGTGAATCAAGCTAAAGTTTTTAGGATTGCCTTACTTAATGTTCCGACAATTTTAGGGATAATAATTGGGCTGTCTACCGCCGCGATCGCAGGTGAACCAACCCCATCAACTCAAGGTATCACCGATCAGAATACCCAACAGCCGAGTTCAATTGCCCAAATGCCCCTGAATCTGGAGATTTCAGTTCCAGATGCGGCGCTGGAGACGGATGATCCATTAAACCCATCCGCGACACCGGAAACTCCTGTACCCTCTCTAGGATTGGATACTAGCGAAAATCAGGGGATGGGACAAATAACCAATGTTTCCCAACTGCGAGATGTGTCCCCCGGAGACTGGGCGTATGAAGCCTTGCGATCGCTAGTTGAACGGTATGGTTGTATTGCGGGATATCCGGATGGCACATTTCGCGGTAATCGGGCGATGACGCGCTATGAATTTGCGGCGGGATTAAATGCTTGTTTACAGCAAATTGAACGTTTAATCGGCAATGTTCCCGATAATGGGGGTGACTTGCCCACGCTACGGCGTTTAATTGAAGAATTTGAAGCAGAACTTGCCACCTTAGGAGCGCGGGTTGATAATTTAGAAGGTCGAGTGGCGTTTTTGGAAGACCATCAATTCTCCACAACCACAAAACTATCCGGGGAAGTTATCTTTGGCTTGGCGGATGCGTTTGGGGATGACGTTGGTGACGACGTAAATACCGTTTTTCATGATCGCGTGCGCCTCAACTTCCTAACGAGCTTCACCGGGAAGGATATGCTGCAAACTCGTTTGCAAGCGGGCAATCCAACTCCATTACTAGCAGGAGGCGGTGTAACCTTTGACGATGGATCAAGTGGTAGTCAAGAAGGACGCTTTACCTACGATGGTCCGGCTGGCAATGATGTTGTTATCGACATCCTGCGCTACCGCTTTCCCTTGGGAGACAAAGCCACCGTACAAATCGTGGCAAATAATGGTTTACACCACTATTACTCCGATACGGTGAACCCTTACTTAGAAGGTGCCGCCGGGGGTTCTAATGCCATTTCCCGCTTCGCTGAACGGAACCCTATTTATCGGATTGGACCCTTTGGTGCAGGGGCTGCGATCGCGCTAAAGCCGAGTGATAATCTCAGAGTAGATTTGGGCTACATTTCCAATACTGCCAGTAATCCTGGAGAAGATAATGGGTTATTCAACGGGAATTATTCCGGAATTGCCCAAATTGTTTATGGCAGTCGGTTTAAGATTGGATTAACCTACGTCCACGCTTACGATGATGGTGGAGATAGCGCTAGACGCTTTCTGTTAGGTGGAACAGGTACAGCCTTTGCTAATCTCAATCCGGCTCAATTGGCAAATGTAACCAATTTGTCAGCCGATACTCTCAGCACTCCTGTTGTCAGTAACTCCTATGGACTAGAAACCTCACTCAGATTCAGTCCTAAATTCTTAGTGAATGGTTGGGTGGGTAAAACCGACGCCCGTTTAATTGGATTAGGTGATGCAGATATTTGGAATTTTGCCTTAGGCTTAGTGTTTCCTGACTTAGGAAAAGAAGGAAACTTAGGCGCTATTGTTGCGGGTGCAGAACCAACGTTGAGAGGATTAGATGTTCCTGGTGGAACCAACGACTTTAATCGAGATTTCGCGTATCACATAGAAGGGTTCTACAAATATCAAGTGAGCGATAATCTCTCAATTACACCGGGTATCATTTGGTTAACCGCTCCCAACCAAAATTCCGATAACAGCGATGCGGTTATTGGTACGGTGAGAACTACCTTCACTTTTTAACCGTTGCTGGCAGATACCCGATTTCTTAAAGAAGTCGGGTATCTAATACCAAATCCGCTTAAGTAACTCCCTTTATCACTTGTGGAGTTTTTCCATGGGCATCAAACTCTTAGACAAATGACAAAGGACAAATGACGAATTACTTCTTCGCTGTACTCGCCGACGGTAGCGAATGACCCGCATTCGGATCAAAGGAAGGAAATGGTGCCGTTCCACCTAAATAAGTGGGTAGAATTCCATCCCATTTCTTAATCATTTCCTCTTGCAATTCTAACTCCCGCAAACGAATCGTTAAAGGGGAAACCGTTGAGGCTTTAATCCGAGAGGCTTCAGCTTCTCCCCTTGCTTCAGCAATTTTCCGCTTAGATTCGGCTTCGGCGACTTCAAGCTGTGCTTTAGCAGCTACGGCTTGCTGTTCAGCTTGGAAACGAGCGGTTATTTGGGCTTCAATGGACTCGTCAAATCGAGGCTTACTGACAAACCCGACGGAATCAAACGTAACGCCAACAGCACCAAATTTATTGTTCAAGCAAGTTTGGACATCTTTGAGTAATTGTGCCTGCTTGTTTCCCACAATTTCTTCAGGTTTCAAGCCAGTAGCTGACTGGTTAAAGCAATTACGGGTTTCGCTGCGAACTAAAGTGGCTTTAAACTGTTCCGGATCTTTCAGATACTTCCCGTAAAAGTCTTTAATTTTCTGGGTGTTGAAAAAATACGACAGGGAGACATCCGCATTAACCGTTGTACCACCGACACCAAAGCTGATGCTTTCATCAACTGGAGAGCCTTCTTCCGTTGAAGCCGTTAAGATATAATACTGAACGTGGTCTGGAAAAACGACGATTTCTTCAGTGTAGCCATTATACCAAACCTTTCCTGTACTAATCGTTGCATTTTGGACGCCACGATTTTCACCATAAAGCTCAACTTTTAGTCCGACATAGCCAGCAGGTATCCGCTTAACACTGCTTCCAGGAACCGTACCACAACCCGATGCAATAATTGCTAAAGCAGCCGTTATTCCAGTAAGTTTAAAGAAACGACGAGGTATATTTTTCATGGTCTTTAAGGGGTGAATAAACCTGTCTAAAGTGCAAATTAAATTATGCACAATTTTTGGGAAATTACAGGACAAAATTTTGGTTAAATCATGCCATTCAATGTGGCTCTACATATCGTAAAACTGATGACGAGATAAAAGTGATAATTTCTTCAGTTGACATCCAAAAGTTCAACCAAGGAAACATCACAATTGGGGAAAGCTTCTTTTATCTGCTTGTGTCGAACTTGAGCATTATGAAGTCTTGCGGCGACATGACTGACAGAAACTCCCGGTACAACGAGTAATCCGACGACGTAATAACTGACGCCTAACCAAACTTTTTGGTCACTGGGAGAACTAACTAGATTTGCGGCATTACCTAAAATCCAAAAACAGAAGATAAGTTCGAGTGTGCCTATTGCTATCCACTTTGTTAGGGTTTTCATGAGTTTTGAGGGAGATAATCCATTCTGGTATTAGCCTAAATTAACAGCGGTTATGCTGTCCTATTGAACAACCAGAAACAATGTTTAATTTAATTCTTATCTCAATTATCTATACTCATTCATACACAACAAATAGATGTGTATGAACACTCACAAGTCGGTGTTGCGTCCACAGGCGTGTATCGCTAAGTAGGTGGACATAATTAACGTGAACGGTGAAGAACTCGCTTCGTGAGAAGCAAGCTACGTCATTCGTCATAGTCGCTACCCTTGAGAAGCAAGCTACGTTTATGTAAGGGTTTGAGGCTTGTTTACAAAACTATTACAGTGCTGTTTTCTTTTGTCCGACTACTTATATTCCCCATGCTTCACTTCAAATGTAACAGGATGGATGTTAAGGAATAGGCAACAGGCAATTCTAAAAAGAGTAGGGGTACGACATGTCGTACCCCTAGAGATGGTGGTTCAATAGTAAAGCAAGCGTAACGGAAGTCGTCAATCTAAATGCTGATTAATTCGTCTTACCCGCGCAGGGATTTTCTTTCGCGGCACAAGGATTCGCTTTACCTGCACAAGGATTCTCTTTCGCGGCACAAGGATTCGCTTTACCCGCGCAGGGGTTTTCTTTCGCCGCACAAGGATTAGCCTTACCCGCACAAGGGTTCTCTTTACCCGCACAGGGATTCGCTTGAGTTTCAGTCCCGCCTTCAGGACCAGGTTTAGCAGCACAGGGATTACCACAGCCCGTTGCTAGCCCCAGACCTAGAATAGAGGCAATGGTGAGTGTCGCAATGTAGTTAACTTTCATTCTCTTCTGGCTTCTATGATACAAGGATTGGTACGTCATCGCCCGGAAGTCTGCCGGGGCTTAGGCAATACTTAACCCTAAGAAACTTAAATTATCCTTAAAAACAGCTTGGGATTCGCTGAGACTGTGCTCAAAGATTGCTGGTTGGATGAGGGAGGTTCAGGATAAACCGAGATTTTCTCAGGAAAAACTCAGATTCTCCCTAAATTAATTTGTCAAAATTGACGGTATGGCGAAACCTGATAAAAAATTGCCCCTGATTATACTCTAGTTATAAAATAAATGATGGAAAGTAGTGATTGGTTAGTAACAGAGAATGGAGACTGTCTAGCCTGTAATCTCCAAGAGAGTGAAACATCTACAGGCTATTATCGACTTTATCGATTTCTCACCGATGTAGAAGATATTCTCGAATCCACCAAAGATGATCGCCAACGCCTAGAAAAAATTCGCCCGTTAGTCCGCCGTTTACTGACGAGTTCCTACTGGTTACAGGGGGAATATCGCGAACCTAATCCCGATACAGGGTGGTCTGTCTTGATGCTGTATGATGAACCAGAGTTCTCCTTAACCGTGCAGACGGTGGTTTGGTTACCCGGACGAGTCTCTCCGATTCACAATCATGCGGCGTGGGGAGTGGTAGCGTTAATTAGTGGTGAAGAAAAAAATACATTTTGGCGACGGACTATGGATTCAGAATTTCCCGATCGCATCGAAAAGGTAGGTGAACAGATTCTGGTTCCTGGCGATATTATCAGCTTTATGCCTGATGCGATTCACCATGTAGAAGTGATGGGAGAGGAACCGACGATTACATTTAATCTTTATGGAAAAACGGAGTATCAGCAACGATTTGAGTTTGATCCGATTACTCACACCGCTAAAAACTTTTAATCTGGCGTGGCACAGCTAAAATAGTGGCATAGATTTGACGGTTAAATCAGGCGCAAGCAACCTATTGTAGGGACACGGCATTGCCCATTGGTGTCAACTTAAGCTGGTTTGTACCCATCAGGAGACAGAGAGCGATGGTAGAATGAGGCTTTCAGCTTTCGGTTGAAGGGTGTGAAGACTGGAGGGGATCACGTTGGCTCTTTGGGTTGATTGTTTACCTCTCAAATGAAAATGCAATTATAGAGGTTTGAGGTATTGGGCAAAAACAGTGAATTAAGTTTATGCCAAATGATGTCTTGAGGGTGAAAGAAGTAAGCTGTCAAGAAAACCCAACAGGATTAAGAGCTAAAGCTCTTAGTACGAACCTGAATCAGGGCGGGTTTTGTTGTGCATTTATCGGTAAATATCTGAATTGAATGGCTAAACCCGCCCCTACAGTGGTTAAACCCAGCCCTAGAATTTAGGCGTTGACTTTATCCAACAGATTAGACGCGATGAATTCCCATTCTTGGCTCAATTCACCGTTAAATTGTGACTGTCCACTGCGTCTGTACCAATAACGGGCGTTGCTTAAGTCACCTTCTTCGCGATGAAGATAAGCATGAACCCATGCACTATCACTATCGCTGGCATTCTGCACGATATCATGCGCTCGGTGCCAATCCCCTCTTTTGTCATACCACAACGCTTGCAATGCTTTGGGTAATTGAGAAGGACATTTTTCCTGTTTCGCCGTTAATTGAGTAAATTCATCCAATATCATAGTTCTCATAAAATCACACATTTATGCTCATCAGCTTGATCTATTATAAAATTTGTTACTCCATAAGACAAATTACATCGATTCTCCCAAACGATCGCGGATTTACCGATAGCGACTTAATGACTATTGCCACAACTGTAAATCTGCTTACAATTGGCTATTGTTGAAAAGTCTAAGTAATTGGGGCGAGTGCGTTGTGGCGGCAACTTGAATCTTATTTGGGTCAACTTGATGCTCAATGAATTGAATTAGTAGATTATTGAAGTGGCTGGCAAAAATGCTTCTGCCTGAATCGGAATATCTGTCGCTAGTTATGCTAGCTGTGATACAACAGGTTGAGAAGAAATAAAAGGAATAGGGCGGTTTATGGAAAAGACCGCGCAATTATGAACCGGCGAAGACAGCGCAACTACAAGCGTAACTATGAACGAACAGAAAAAGACCCACTGGAGGTCGTGGGTCGTCTAGTCTAGTGCAACGCCTTTATACTACCGACTGTAAAATGGGGGAGTATTGGTCTAGCTCACAGTGTTCTAGTGATTTTAAAGTGACCTGGTGCGATCGCGATATCACAGAACTGGCTTCCTTCTTCCCCTGACTGATGCACTGGCGTTGCGTTGACTGGCATTGGGATGCACCGAATTAAGGAGAGCGATCGCCATAAACCTGTTCAAAGTGAGCATCAATCGGTTCGCAAAAGTTAGTCACGCCTTGGCTGAGAGCCGACATCAGGACTGGTGTTGCTAGAATCGCCGGAAGTAGGGGTGTCCCGGCTAAGTATTCAATCACCTGAGAATAAGAGCCATTGAGCAAATCTTGGCGAAATTCCGGCTTACAAATAACCGCACGGCATTTTTTGGCTAAATCGTCTAACCATCGAGCATTGTCACTTTGGGGCTGTTGTCCGGCTCGAATCGCGAGTGCGATCGCGGCGTCTTCTAAATCCCCCTCGCAATCCTCAATCGCATCAAGCGCTTGCATCGCTTCGGGGTTATGGGAAAGCTGAGAGCGGAATCGGGCAATTTCTTGAGAGGTCACAATAGTCATAGTTTATTTTGGGCAACTTACCCAGCCTGGAACAGGGTTTTGCAACTATAACTATTTTCGTCTATTGCACCGTTGAACTACCATCAGTAGGGAACCCTTCATCAAGAGTCCCCTACTAAGGCAATAAGGCAGAAATCACTGAACAGTAAACATCTCCCTCAGCTTGCCATAGTGCCATGGCACGTCTGGAACATTGCTTCCCCAGCTTCTCTACCGACAAAGCTGCTCACATATTTCCGCTATTACACGCCCAGCAACAGATCGCCAATATCTGAACCATTAAGCTGGCGGGCGATTGCCAGTCGAGCTTCCAACTTGGCAACACTGAACTGATTCCGCAGATATTCTAAGTTAGCTACAGCGTTCGCCTTTTGATTGGTTAACCGCATTACGGTGTTGAGGGCGTGCTGATATTCCAAATTCACCTCTAGTAGCTCAAATCGACGCGCCTTGCGTTGTGAGTCATTTTTTAACTCAGAATCGAAGGCAATTTGCTTGTCGATACTAGCTTCTAGGCGATGAATGTTAAGTTGCACCGCCTGAATTTGCGAGTCCAAATCATTAACAGTTTGAGCGGCTTGTGCGATCGCGGCGGGGTACTGACTCATGTTCATCGTCAATCTTCCTGTATGAAAGTATCAATCTGGACAATCCTTTATCCGGTTATCCGCTAGACAGTTAACTGACTACGCCACCCATTCCGAAGCTTGGGACTTGACTGTCTTGGTGGCTCCATCCAGGGAATTCCTCTGAGGCTGAGGATTTGGGGCTTTCTCTAAAAGGTTGACTTCAATATTCACCTCCACTAAGTACGATCCCGCTTCATCCCCCACGGCTTGGGCGATTAAACTGGCAAAATCCGGGCGTTCTGCGGTGATTGGGTGGCGTAGGATGCGTTGTTCCCACTCGTACTCGGCGTTGGGGTTGATGCTGAGGATGTAATGCTTAATCATGGCGAAAGTCTTGAATGGTTTAGGGGTCAGGCGTTCACGGCGTAAAATCTTTGATAGTTCCATTATAGTACATTTGTACTGTAGTGACGAGGGGTTTTGGGGATTGGAGGTGTAGGGGCGGGTTTCACTGATAACGTTTCTCTACAAACCGATAACTTTACTAAACCCGCCCTTATCGGGATGCAAGGAAGAGATTAAACCTGGTTGATCCTTGTCGGAGATACAGTTTTGGAGTTAAATTTCTCTTGGCTCTGAGCAGTTTTATGCTAATACCCTTGGTGCGTTACGCTTCGCTAACGCACCCTACAATAGTGGAATAGATTTTACAGTAAATAAAAGACGTAGCATGGCTACGTCTTCCTAAGAATGCAGAATTTATTTTGACCGTTAACTGTGTTGCTGAAGTGATAGTCTATTCCATCTCAGCATACTCTGGCTGAACGTCGTGGTGACTCTTACCATTTGAGTGACCATTCGACAACGATTGCATCGGTAACGTGTTATTAAACCAGAGCGCTTGCTGAGGCACTGAAAGCAAGATTCCCGCTTCATCAAACACCACTTTTAGACGACGACGAAACTCTCGCGCTACTTCCCATTGTTTTAAAGGCTGGGTTTTAATCCACACGCGAATAATAAAACCGCGATCGCCAAAATTATCTACCCCTAAAATGTCGGGTTCATCCAGGATACGCTCCCGCCACATTTGGGTCATAAGCATCTCGTGTGCCACCTGTCTGACCAAATCCAATGCTTTATCAACATCGGCTTGATAGGTAACGGGAATATTTAAATCTGCTCGTGACCAATTACTCGAAAGATTTGCCACAATTCTAACTTCACTGTTGGGAACCGTAATTAATCGTCCCTCAGCATCCCGCAACTGAGTAATCCGGAGGTTAATCATTTCCACAAACCCGCCAACATCTCCCACGGTAATCACGTCACCAACGGCATACTGATCTTCTAGGAGAATGAAGAAGCCATTGATGGCATCTTTGATCAAATTTTGCGATGCCAAAGACAAGCCTAAACCGATGATCCCAGCACCAGCTAACAGCGGACCAATGTCAATCCCAATTGCCGCTAGCGCCACTAAAAGTCCGATCGCACTAAAACTCAAGGTGATAATATTTTTGGTTACCCCAGACACCGTTGACACACGCAACTGCGATCGCTGGGCGCTTTCTGGTGTCAATAAATGATTCCTAGCAATCGCAGATGAAAAGCGATCGGTTAAGGCATAAGATAGCCGGATGATCACGTAAGTCCCCAAGCCAACAACACCCACGCGAATTGGAATCCGGAAACTGGCAAGGATTAAGATCTGTATGGGTCGTGTGTAAGGAAATAGACTTAAAATGAATAGACTTCCTCCCACCCAGATAACCCCTTGCGTCAGTTGCAGCAGGCGATGTAAAACTTCTTTGACATTTCGCTGTTGATTTTGGGTAAGTTGAGTGGATATTGGCGTGGTGTTCGATTGGGAAGGCTCTAACAGTTGTTTGGAGCGTTTTAAGCGGCGTTCCCAACGATAAATGAGTAAGCTGGCAACAATCATGGCTACGCCAGTACCAACGGCAACTCCCACTCGATCCGTCAAAACATCAGGTTGTCGTTCCTGTTTTGCCTGGGGAAGTTGTTGTTCAAGCTGTTCGATAATTTCGTCGGCTCTAGTCTCTATCGGCACTCCTGTGAGATCAGCATCTTGATCGGTAACGCTCATCAAGCGAACTTCTTTGAACCGATTGTCTTGCTCATCTAGAAGAGAGATGTAAATTTCGGGTAAATTGCTTTGTTGGTCTAGTTCTTGACGAATCTCTAATTCAGCGTTCTGGTTTTTGAAGTAAGTACGGCTGATATCCTGTAATCGCTGTTCAATTTCTTGCATGCGTTGGGGGAACTGGGATTTTGGTGCGGCAATCTCGAATAAACAGCGACCATCAAGTCGAACACAACCCGAATCAACGGTATCCTCTGATGACTGCTTGAGGGGATTCGGAGTCGGTATGTTCACATTGGGTAAACCGGGTATCTGAGCCTGAACTGGAGAGACAACCCAGCCCGCTAACGCAATTGATCCGGCAATTGTCCAAGCTGAAATTCGCATTTTCCTCATCCTGATTGTTTGCTTGTTATTTTTCTTAACAATTCAGTATATAGACTAAAAAAAAATTTAACAGTAGCCAATTAGGGGTAAAAGCTTGTAAAACTGGCAATATGACCTTGTTTGAGCCGGATACAAATTCTTGATCAAAAAAAGTTATAGTATTCGAGCCAGTCACAAGCAAATATTAACAATCACTCTTTTCGAGTTATCCTCCATCGTAGGAGGTAGTTTGAAGGAACTCTCTGGGTGCTAACCTAATCCATCAAATCAAATATCTATTTCATTTATGTGTAGAAGAACCAGAGGAACCCCCAGAACCTGTCCCACCCTTGTTACCCCCCGCCCAAGCCTCTGTCCTTCACCAGCCACCAAGAAGTCAATTGTAGGGGCGGGTTTAGGCACAATTGTAGGGGCGGGTTTAGGCACAA
>CAKZMA010000539.1 GCA_937127375.1 uncultured Coleofasciculus sp.
ATAATCCATCCGCTTCCCCTTATCGTTAAGAAATGTTACATACATTATAGAAAATAGTTTAAGGAAGCGCATTGGTGCGGCATGAGGGGTGTAGGGGCGGGTTTCACGACTATCTTTTCGGTTGCACCCAGATGTAACTAAACCCGCCCCGTCTTTCGCGGATGAATTATTTCCGTCAAGCTGCACTCGTCAATCAAAAATGATTTAATAGATAAAACTAAAGGTCTGTTTCAATCCATCGAACTGGATGCAGTATTGGTTAAGCAAGTCTCGTCCAACGATGACATCGCCGCCAGTTGCTTCAATCGGACAACCATAAACAACAACAAGAGGCAAAGTATAGTTATCCATTGTAAAAGCAACATAGGAAGCATATACAGTTGTTTTATTGCCACCCACCCCATAAACATCCACATTACGGGCAAATTTTGCACCAATTTTAGCGAGTGCATCCAAGGGAACTAGCGTAATATCTGAACCTGTATCCAGAAACGCCCTCCCATTGACTTTTTTAGGCTCTGTTTTGTCAAGGGATGCTAGTTGCACTGTTATAAGAGGAGCATTGGGTTTTCCTTCTCCCAAAGAAGTGTAATTGTAAGACCCCACTGAAACTCAACTATTATTTAGACAGAGATGGAACGTTAATTGTCAACTTCGGATCTTCAGTAAGAACCTTTTTGATAAATAGGTGTCTTGGTCCAGTTTCTGAGTAAGCTCGTTTTACTAAAGCGGCTTCGTCTTTATCTGCATCCAGAACCTGTCCATCTTCAAAGATTACATACATACCCTCATACTGATTCAACAACTCTTTTCTTTTCTTTTCAAAAAGCTGACTTTGATGTTCCATGTATTCAACAAAATTCGGTTCTGGGTAGGCAGATAGCTTATCCAGATTATCTGTATCGTCATATCTTAATAAACTATCCTTTTTGCCTGAAACTGCTCTAAAAACAGAATTACCTAGTGATTTTATTGAGCGTATATGTGGGACAATAAATGTTTCTTTTGTCTGTTTTGGTTGACTGTTGCAATATACATCCTTTTGCAAATATTGATAACTCTTACTTTCAATATTCTGATACTTAAAAATATCCTCATAAATTTTACATCTATTACCATGAATATCACTGGGTAATTTATTAGATTGCATTTTTATTCCTCCTTTTCACTAGTGAGATTTAACGCTTCTTGCAGATCATCAATCAATTGTTTGGCTATCGTGGGACTAACAATCAAACGGGCTAGAGGTTTAGACTCAACAGCAATCTCTTCTTCGGAAGTTTGTCTTAACTCTCTGAACCCAAGAGGGTCTACAAATCCAAAGTCAATAATTATATCATCATCCAGGGGATTAACTAAAGCCACATTAGCATAATTGGGATGACAATTCTGATGAGACGTGAACTGTACTTTCGCTCTAGGCATGAACTCTTTACCAAATAGGGATTGATTAAAACGGCTTCTAATTACAGCTTAACATTTCCAGATCACCCCCTGCGATCGCGAGAGTTAATCCTTCCATCCTGATACCCTTCTACCCCCTCAACGGAGTAACAACACCGGACAAGGAGACAACCGTACCACTTGCTCAGCCACAGAACCCATCAAAACCCGCTTGACACCTGTGTGTCCGTGGGTAGGCATGACAATTAATTCAATTCCTTTTTCTTTGGCATAGTCCACAATTTCATGACTGGGAGTCCCAATTGAAACCTGATGCTGTACTCCTGCATACCCCAGTTCACTCAGCTTGTTTTTCAGAACAGATTGAGCGTTGTTTTGTCGAGATTCTGAGGTAACCGTTTTCCATATTGTACCGGGATCGACTGCACTCAAAGGCAGTAGAACGTGGATGACATGTAAATGAGATATGTCTTCGACAAACTCTAAAGCCGGAGCAAGTGCTGTCAAGGATATATCCGAGAAATCAGTCGGTACAAGCACATCGTTCTTTTTTAGCCAGCTCATAATTATTAATTGTTAATTGTTCATTTCCGTGTAGCTTGTGTGAATGGAAGCGATTACCCTGAATATTGTGCTGAATTTATCTTTGAAATCAGGGCGGGTTTAGTGACATCTGGGTGGCATAGAAATAATAGTAGTGAAACCCGCCCCTACAACCTACAAAACTCGAACTTTGTCGGAATGTATTAGTTTCCAGCTTGGTGGGAATCTTCCAGAGTGGCGAGCTTCTCTGCATAAGTTGGCATTTGCCCCGAACGCAGCCGCTCCATATAATTGCTAATGTCTCCCGCCACCTCATTGGAGAGAAAATAAGCACCAATCAAGTTGGGAAGTGCCATCATCAGCAGGGTTAAATCGCTAAAATCAATCACCGCACCGGGAGTGACAACGGCACCGATAAACACACAGGCGACAAAAATCAGCTTATAGATGATAATGGTGCGTTGACCAAAGAGATATTGCCAGGAAATCTCGCCGTAATAACTCCAAGAAATAATCGTGGAGAAGGCAAACAGGAAAATCGCGATCGTGAGAACAATCGGGAACCAGGTACTAACTGTAGCAAAGGCATTCAGTGTCATCTGCGAACCATCGATCGCTTCACCGGTATCTTGATAGACACCTGTTAGGACAATCATGACTCCAGTCATGTTGCAGATGATGATCGTATCAATAAATGGTTCCAAGAGGGCGACAATCCCTTCCCGCACCGGTTCATCAGTCCGAGCCGCCGAGTGCGCGATCGCGGCTGAACCAATTCCCGCTTCATTGGAGAAAGCACTGCGCCGCACCCCTTGCACGATAACGACAATAATACCGCCTTCAATACCGCCTTCAAGCGCTTCTGGGACAAAAGCTTGGCTAATAATTGTCCCAATTGCGCTAGGAACTTGGGGCAAATTCACCACCACAATCCACAGACACCCCAAGATATAAATCACCGCCATTGCGGGCACCAGCAACCCCGTTGTCGAAGCAATTCGCTCAATCCCACCAATAATCACAATCGCGGTTAATACTGCCAAAACCAGACCGACGATCCATCCCTGCATCCCCGGAAATGTACTCACAAAAGCGATGGCGGCTTGGTTAGACTGGAACATATTCGCGCCACCCATCGAACCAAAAATCGCTAGCACGGAAAAAATAATTCCTAATCCTTTTCCCAGAGGACCCAACCCCATGTTCCTTAACCCGCGTGAGAGCATATAAGCCGGTCCCCCAGCGACGGTACCATCGGGTCGTTCGATGCGGTATTTTAGTCCTAGCGTACATTCGACTAACTTAGTTGTCATACCCAGAAAAGCCGCCAGTGTCAGCCAAAACATAGCGCCTGGACCTCCCACCTGGATTGCCACAGCCACGCCAGCAATGTTGCCTAATCCCACCGTTCCCGACAACGCCGTCGCCAGCGCCTGAAAATGGGAGACTTGTCCCTCTTCCTCTGGGTCATCATACCTACCTCGTACCACATCAATCGCATGTTTAAAGGCACGGAGATTGATAAAGCCTAAGCGAAGCGTAAAGAAAATACCTGCCACAATCAACCACAGTACAATCAGTGGAAAACCACCGATGTCGTAGAAGAGAAACTTAAACAGGACAGCGACGATTGCCGAGAATACACTGTCGATCGCACTCAGGAAACCCTCAGAGGTTTCAGTATCTTGAGCGAGAACTCGAACGGGAAAAAAGAGCAGCAACAGGGTGGCTAGAAGGAATGCTGCTCGCTGTCCCCGTCGTTGACGTTTAAGCTGCATCGGGGAAATTGGCTGTTTTCTAGGGTATGTCATCTGTAAATTTGATTGCCAACGTGATATTGATCGGGTTATTCCACCCAGGCGAATTAGAGGAAGATTATAGCAAAATGATCACGACTTGAACGATAAATAAACAACTTTCGGTCTATCACTGGACTGGGGTTGAGGCTTGAGTATGCATGTAGCCAGTCTAGAGCGATCGCTAGTTCCCCCCTTTCAAAGGGGGGCTTTATATAGCATTTTAGAGTGGGGGCTTTATATGGCATTTTAGAACGGTTACCAATTTTAGTCACAACATCACTCAAGTTCCAAACCTTCGTCAGCAGAAGTATCAGTCCCCGATTTGCGTTCCTGAAGCTGTAACATAATTTCTGCATGAACTTCGCGAGTGATGGGATAAAAATATGCCAAAATTAATCCACAAAGTAAGAACACGGTAGGCAATGGACCAACCACTAACCGAATCGCTAGCAACGCCGAAGCAGGTTGTTCTGGTATCGGTTGACCCGGTTTGCTCGTCAAAAACCCCGCCAAATCTAGCCCTTGTCCGACAAGAAACAATCCCAAGGCTAATCCCATTTTTTGCAGGAGTACCATAAACGAATAGAATATTCCCTCGCGCCGTTGACCTGTATTTAGTTCATCTAATTCAATCACATCGGGTAACATTGACCAAGGGATGAGATAGGCTATGGCAATGCCAAACCCTGCCATGACGAAGAGGAGGTACATTAATCCCACTTGATCGGGTGGTAAAAAGAATAAGCCACCTTGGGCGACAATCCAAGCACTCATTCCCATAAAATAAACTGCCCGTTTACCGACGCGCTGACTCACCCAATTCCAGAAAAAAAGCATCACTAATGCGACACATTGAACCACTAAAGCCGCCGTAAAATAGGAATCTTGACCCATCCAGTTAACCAAATAATAGGGGATAATCGCCGCTGTTAACTGAAAGGCTAACCAAGAAAACAGATAAATCCCGATGACATAGAGAAAAGGACGATTGCTAAAGGCAATTTTTAGCTGTTCTAAAAAAGGGATTTCCGTTTCATTACTCTCCTCCACCGTCTGACGCGATCGCACTTCCCCAGCCGCCGTTGGATCGGTGGTTCCCCACACACACCAGTAGACGGGTAGAACAGACAGAACTGTACAGATGAGTCCTAAGACGAGATATTGTGTTTGATCATTGGGAATAGCTTTAAAGATAAATTGACCCAAGGCTAAGGAGAGAATACTCCCACCAATGGAGAAGGCAAAGCGAAAACTATTTAAGCTGGTACGTTCGTTGTAATCTTGGGTCAATTCTGGCGTCAATGCGGTATAGGGCAAATTGACACCTGTAAACGCCATGTTGAATAAAATACTGACAATCACGTAATACCAAAACAGCGCCGACTGATTGATAGGGGGTACAACCCATTGCAGGAAAAAGAACCCCCCAAAAGGAATACCAGATAGGATCATCCAGGTATGGCGTCGTCCCCAACGGAACCGAGTGCGATCGCTTAATAGTCCGACAATGGGATCATTAATCGCATCCCAGATTTTGCCGATTAACAGCACCGTACTGGCTAACCCTGGACTTAATCCAGCTACATTGGTAAGGAAAATTAGAAAGGAGAACGCCAACAGGGTAGCTGTAATCCCCGCCCCCATATCACCCGCCCCGTAAGCCATTTTCGTGGAAAGATTAAGTTTTTCAGGTTGGGTGGGTTTTGGTGGAACTGAAGACTCTGATGGAGGGGGATTACTCATTGCCGTTTTTTCTTGCTTAAACCCGTAAATTTAACACAACTTATTCAGTTTGACGAATCCTGAGTATTTTTCACTAACGTATTCCTCCATGTCATGGACTTACCCGTTACCCTATTTGTTCTACTTACCCAACGGTTTCAGGAGAGGGCGATCCGATCAAATTGAGTGGGCGATAGCTATTAATTGATGCAGGCGAGTCGCCCCTACAAGTATCTTTCAGGTGTTTATTTTCTGGCGTCAACCCAACCTATACTATTTTAAATGCATGTAAAAAACCTCAGCGCCTTTGCAGAACCGATGTTCTTGTTGTCGCTGAGGATCAACTGAAGGATGCGTTTGATATGTTTCTCAATACATAAATAATTTTATGCGATCAGGAAATGTTGCCATTTGTTATTGATTTACGCCTCACCGTTCCTTATTTATTCATAATTCATAATATTTTCCTGATCGCTTGCTTGAGTCTTGTATTACTACTTTTCAGAACGGTAATATCTAAACGATTAGCCGATTCAGCCTGAAGCAACGCATTCATCGCGTTGTAATACAAATCGGTGTCGTAAGCCATTAAGATTAAATCAACTCCAGCGTTAATAGCTTTTACCGTAGCCGCCTCTAACCCATCTCGACTGCTATAAACCGCATGCATACTAAAATCATCTGTAATCAGAATGCCATTATGCTGCCATTTGTCTCGAATAATGTCTGTAACAACTTGTCGAGAAAACGATACAGGATGATCAGGATCAACGGCAATTAATTGAGCGTGTCCCAACATCGTAAAGGCGTTTGTTTTGCTCATGACTTCCCGAAATGGCACCCAGTCTGCTTGGGTTAATTCTGCTACCGACGTTTTCAATTGAGCATCCTCAAGATGGGTATCCGTATCCACTCGTCCCAATCCAGGGAAATGTTTAATGGTACAGGTTACGCCATAGTCAGCTAAGGTTTGGCAATACCATAATGCTACCTTAGCGACAATATCTTTATCGGCGGATATAGCTCTCAGATAAATTTTAGAATACTTATCTTCAGAACTGATAATCCCATAATTTAAATCCACGACTGGGGCAAAGTTTAAATTAATACCAATTTCCGACAATTCTTTGCCCTGAATACTAGCATAGCGGATAACGTCTTCTTTGGCACTATCGATAACTTTTGCATCTTTAATAATTGATGATAAGGGGGGTAATTGAGTTAAAGGCGGAGATAATCGCGAGACAATACCGCCTTCTTGATCCGTGGCGATCCACAAGGGCGATAACCCCTGATTGGCGCGAATAGCTTGTAACGATTGGATTTCTTGGTTAATTTCGTCTGGGGTTTTATTCTGGATATTTCGTCTAGTGATAAAGACACCAGCGATCGCGCCTTTTTCGACTAGGGTTTTTACCTCCTCAAGATTACGATAACCCACGATAAAATGCTGACCCAGAGTTTCCAGTTGGCTTGCTTCTCGATTCAGAATCGCTTGTTTAGTCAACTGAAACTTAACTTCCGTCGTCACCGCCAAAGAAAAACTGAATGACGCGATCGCTAAAATCAAAACGCTGAGAATAACTTGTCTTTGGCTTGAATTCCTCGTCCAGCCTGCAATTTCCGAAACGATTAATCCTAAACTAAGGATAAACACCAAACCAAATGCCCAATCCCTTAAACTTGCCAACCATGGCGTTCTAAAATAAACTGCCGGAAACACTAAACTGACAGCCAAAGCCAGTTTGACGAGTTTTATCAGAAGTTTAATTAACACAATCATTGGTCATAGGTGAAGGGACATGCAATAGTAAATTAATCGTTCCCGATTGGTTTTCCAATTCTATACAATGCTCATTTGTCTACTTAAACTCATCGGGAAACCTCTGCGAACCTCTGCGCTAACCTCTGCGTCCCTCTGCGTTAAAAACGGACTTAATCTGAATGAAACTTATAGTAGGCGATGTGGCTTTTTAGCGCTAAAGCGCAACTACCAAACTCTATCATACGTCATACTTACCCGGAGACTCGGCAGCTTTCGGCGACTGAGAAGGTTTCACTTCGTAAGGTTGAGAGGGTAAAATTTCCAACTGTCGATGCTTCGGCTTCTCCACTTCCTTGGGTTTGGGTTTAGCTTTGCCTTTTCCACTCGAACCGCGTCGCCGTTGAGAGGTTCCTTCTTCACTGGTATTTTCCGCCACCACTTCATACAATATCGCCAACTTATTCTGATCAGTTCCCTTGCGTAACACTCGCCCTAATCGCTGCACATATTCCCGTTCTGAACCTGTTCCCGATAAAATAATCGCCACTCGTGCATCAGGAACATCAACGCCTTCATTTAAAACATGGGAGGCGACCAAAATTTTATAGTCTCCCTCGCGAAATCGTTGGAGAATTTCATGACGTTCTTTGACGGGAGTGTGGTGGGTAATCGCAGGAATCAGCAACTCTTGAGAAATCCGATAAACGGTGGCATTATCATTCGTGAATACCAAGATCCGTTCCGGATAATGTTTTGCGACTAAATCGGCTAATACTCGTAATTTCCCTTCCGTTCCTAAAGAAATTTCCTTAGATTCCCGATGGGCTAACATAGCGCGACGCCCTTGTTGAGAACCTGCACTAGCTTGCACAAACCGTTGCCATCCGTCTAAACTACTTAGGTAAATATTTGACTCTCTTAAAAAATCATTCCGCAGTTTCAGACAAGCATCGTAGCGATCGCGCTCTTGGTGTGATAATTTAACTTTAATCTGCACCACCTTATGTTCCGCCAAGGCTAACCCAGCCAAGTCATCCGGGCTTTTACGATAGACTTGTTGACCAATTAAACCATCTAAGTCATTATGACGCCCATCAGTACGCTCCGGGGTAGCCGTAAGTCCGAGTCGGTAGGGTGCGATCGCGTATTCAGCAATTGCTCGATAAAAGTCGGTGGGTAAGTGGTGACATTCGTCAAATATTAACAACCCGTATTGATTTCCCAGGGATTCAGCGTGAATCGTAGCGCTATCGTAAGTAGCGATTAAGATTGGCGTGCGATCGCGCGAACCTCCCCCTAATAATCCCACCTCTACATCCGGAAACGCGGCTTCTAACTGGGCGTACCATTGATGCATCAAATCCAAGGTGGGTACAACAATTAACGTACTGCGCGGCGTCGATTGCATCGCCAGTTGAGCCAGATAGGTTTTTCCGGCGGCTGTGGGTAATACCACCACCCCGCGACGCCCTGCTAATTTCCAGGCTAATAAGGCTTCCTGTTGATGAGGATAAGGTTCCATCTCAAAGCTGGAAACCAACTCCAAAGGAATAAATTCCTTCGCATCATCAATAAAATCAACCTCAGAGGCTTGCAGCATTTCCACCAGGGGACGATAGTGCATCCCTGGAATCCGAAACTTTTCCACCCGATCATCCCACGTCGCATAATCCACCCAGGCTTTACCCCGTGGGGGTGGATGGAGGAGTAGAGTTCCCCGGTCAAAAGTTAATTTTGGGGTACGCGCCATTCGTTTATTTTATTATGTAGTAGTCCCCTCAGTTATTGTATAGTGCTAGAGTCGAGGGCGCGATTAGCTATCTGCATACTGTTTTAGACCTAAGGTAAAAAAGCGACAGTGGGGGTTAGAATGATTGAGGTTGTGCGATCGCGTCAAGTAAACTTTCTCTATGCATGCCCTTTCAGTTCCAACATGGATCATTCACGTCTCTAGCGTTATCGAATGGATTGCCGCTATCTGGTTGATCTGGAGTTATGGTGACATTACAGGCAATCGATACTGGTGGGCATTGTCTTGTGCTATGTTTCCTGCCTTAGTCAGTGCGATGTGTGCTTGTACCTGGCACTTTTTTGACAATCCTGAATCATTGGATTGGTTAGTTACCCTGCAAGCCTCGATGACGGTATTAGGAAATGTTACGCTTTGTGCCGCCGCTTGGTGGATTTGGCGTTGTTCGCGAGAATCTGATCAGCCTGATAGCAGCGAACCGGAAAAATCTAAGACGCCCGTTGATGTTGTTTAGCGCCAAATGAGTAAAGACGCACCTCTGTCAGGCAAGGGCGCACGTCTATGCGCCCCTACTTTAACTCGATAATGTGATGATGTCTAAAGACACTTTGTTTGCGGTTTCCTTATTCCCTTACCTGGGTTTTTTGTGGTTTTTAACTCGTTCCGGACAAACCCCACGGTTAGCACTGATTGGATTTTATGCGCTGTTGGTGTTTGTGGGAGTGACGATTCCGGCGGGAATTTATGCCAAAGTTGCGTTTGGGGAACAATTAGCCAATGTTGATTGGTTGCATGGGAGTGCTGAGTTTTTTTTAACCCTATCTAATATTTTAGTTGTGTTAGGTTTTCGCCAAGCGATTATTCAAAAGTCACGCTCCAGTCAGCCCTGAACTAAAGTCAGCCCTGAACTAAAGTTCGGGCTAAAAGCTAAAACCCGTTAAAACGGGTTCAAAGATTTACCGAGTCAGCTAAAGCTTACTTGAACTTTAGGCTGGAAGAAATTTATTTTCTGGCGTCCAAGTTCTTAATCACTAAGTAGGTGGACACAATTAAACTTAACGGTTGAGATCAGGGAACAGGGAACACCTCGGCTGCGCTCAGTGTGTCACAGGGAACAGTAAGGGTTTGAGGGCGATTTGTAAAGCTTAATACAGTACCGTTTTCTTTTGTCCGACTACTTAGGGACTTGCGGCTTAATACTATACCAATCAAGGTTGGCTGAGTTGAGGAATACAGCTTTCCTCACTGGTAGTTTATTTTCACGCATCTCCCTTATTGAGCCGCGAGATGGGTTTAATTGTTCCCTACACCCCACACCCCACACCCTACACCCTACACCGCTTGTCGGGGATAGCGCTGCATTAATGATCTCACCTCTCCAGCATGATAGGAACTGCGGGTGAGGGGAGATGAGACAACTTGTAGAAAGCCGATAGATTCGCCAAACTCTCGCCACATATCAAACTGTTTTGGAGTGATAAAGTCAGTTACGCCTAAGTGCTTTTGAGTAGGTTGAAGATATTGCCCAATGGTGAGAATATCACAATTGACGGCTCGCATATCCTGCATAACTTGGCGCACTTCGGCGTCAGTTTCGCCTAATCCCACCATGATGCCAGATTTGGTGTAAATCCAGGGGGCGAGTTCGTGAGTGCGTTGAAGAAGTTCCAGCGATCGCGGATAATCTCCTTGAGGGCGTACTCGTCGATAGAGTCGGGGGATGGTTTCGGTATTATGGTTGAGGACTTCGGGTTTAGCTTGGAGAATGGTTTCTAGGGCATCCCAATTGCCACACAAATCAGGAATTAATACTTCGATGGTGGTTTGAGGCGAGATAGCGCGAATCGCTTCAATGCAGTGGACAAACTGAGAAGCACCCCCATCAGGTAAATCATCCCGATTAACCGAAGTAATCACCACATGCTGAAGTTTCAGTCGCCCTACTGCTTCCGCTAATCGGGTAGGTTCTGTAGGATCAAGGGGTTTGGGTTCCTTCTCGAAATCAATATCACAATAGGGACAGGCACGGGTACAGGCAGGTCCCATAATTAAAAAGGTAGCGGTGCCAGCATTGAAGCACTCACCGATATTGGGACAAGAGGCTTCCTCACAGACGGTATTGAGTGCCAAATCCCGTAAGATATCCTTAACGTTGCCTACACGCTGCCATTGCGGTGCTTTGACTCTTAACCATTCAGGTTTAACGACCACTCCTGAACATGCTCCCACGAAAGTACCAGTGTTAATCCTAGCAAGTCTGTGGTAGTATGGATGAGATATTACGGGATGTAGCGCAGCTTGGTAGCGCACCTCGTTCGGGACGAGGGGGTCGCAGGTTCAAATCCTGTCATCCCGATTTTGAGCTAATTAAGTGGTGAGTGGCGTTGATTTAAGCCTGGAACTAAAGTTCCGGCTAAAAGCTAAAACCCGTTAAAACGGGTTGAAAGCCTTATTCACTGACAGGCTTTCGGTTTGGTGCCGACGCGATCGCTCTCATTAGCCCACAGAGAAATAAGGTATAATCTCGATTAGGCACAACACTATTCAAAATAATCACATAGTCTGGAACTAAAGTTCCGGCTAAAAGCTAAAACCCGTTAAAACGGGTTGAAAGCCTTATTCACTGACAGGCTTTCGGTTTGGTGCCGACGCGATCGCTCTCATTAGCCCACAGAGAAATAAGGTATAATCTCGATTAGGCACAACACTATTCAAAATAATCACATAGCTTGTAAATGTTTGAACCCGTTTTAACGGGTTTAAGCTTTGAGCTGGAAATTTATTTCCTAGCTCACTCACCTCCTAGCTCACCTCTGTAAAAATAATGTCCTTATGGCGCACCTACTACCATATCATTTGGGCAACAGAATCCCGTCAACCTCTGATTACTCCAGAGCGAGAATCTGAATTATACCGTTATATTATTGGCAAGGCTGATGGGATTGGTTGTATTCTCCATGCGATTGGGGGTATGGCGGATCATATTCATCTGGTGGTTTCAATTCCTCCAAAAATATCCGTTGCCGATTTTGTCAAGACGATTAAAGGGAGTAGTGCGTATCATTTGAATCATCTGCCATCGGCTTCTTCTTTGGCGTTTAGTTGGCAACACGGATATGGGGTGTTTACCCTGGGAGGTAAACAGTTGGAAGAGGCGAAGGCTTATGTGCTAAATCAGAAGGCGCACCATTTAAATGGCACGGCAATTCCTGCGTTGGAACGGGATTTTGAGGTGAATAAGTGAGTGATTACTCCTGGAAATACGTTTCCTCAAAGCCAAGGCAAAAGTTAAAACGGGTTGGTCGTTCTCGCCATAAGATTTAGCCAGAGGCGAAAACCGTTACAACAAGTTGGTCTTTCTCGCCACAAGATTTAGCCGGGAAATAAATTTCCGGCTAAAAGCTTAAACCCGTTAAAACGGGTTGGTAGAGATAATGATTTTGGAGGGTGCGATCACTTGTTTTATACCCCCGTTAATTTGATGCTTATTAGGCAAGATATCGGGAATAATATTTTCCGTTTTTACCTGGAAATTTTTGCTAACTCTTCTTTAACCCAATCCTCATTAAATATAGATTGATAAATTAAATTTTGAACCGTTAAATTACCATTCCGCTTAACCACCAAACCTGATAAGCATAATTCTTTCTGCTCAGGACTATCATCAGCTAACATTTCTCCTCTTTGTAAAATTTGCTGATAATAGCGAAGTAATGATTCTGCCCCAATCTTATTACTTTTGAGTATGCGATCGCGAATGTTTCTCAGATGTTCAGGATGATCGTTTTCTTCCCAATTTTCAATAATTTGCGACCTGACTAACTTTTTGATGTTCTGTGCTTCACTACCAGCAGGAATAGTATAGGTAATCATTTGGGTAATCCGACAAAGCTTTTGAGTTAAAAAAGGTTGACCGTTTGTCCATTTCAGAATTTCTCTGAGGACAGATCGAGGCTTTTCTACTTTACCTTCTAATCCCTGTGTTAACACCATCGCTTCGTCTAGACTAAAGCCACGTAATTCAATCGCTTGACCAATATTAAAAGGTGTTTTTGTCTTATCTTGAATCAAATCAGAGGGCGTGGCTACACCCAACAGTGCAAACGTCAAACGCTTATACTCTGGATTCTGGTCAAGTCTATTATAGCAGGATTGGATTAGGGTAAAAAGATCATCAGTCGGAAAACTTAAGTGCAGTAGACAATCAATTTCATCGATAAAAATAACAATGGGTTGAGGAATAATAGCTAACAAGACTTCCTCAATAAACTT
>CAKZMA010000540.1 GCA_937127375.1 uncultured Coleofasciculus sp.
GGATTTGTAGTGCTTTGGATTTTCAAAGAATTGATGATCCCAATTTACCAGGAGTTCGTCGTTATAAGCCTACAGAACGCACCTTAATTCCAGTTAGCGATTTACGCGCTCGCTTTACTCCTTATGCTAATGAATCTGGAACTTATAATCGAAGGTTAGCAAACAAGTATTCTGGTATCAACCTCTACCGAATTGGTGAAGGGCTAATTGAAGAATTAGCCTCTTACATCCATTGGGATGACCGGGGTCAAGCCTTCGCCATGTGGCGACATGATCAGTCTTGGGACTCTGGGGAAGGTATGGAGTGGGTTGGATTTCGCTTCGATTATGCAGTCGAGGCAGATTTATCAGTTGTTCGGCAAGTTGTAAAGAATGAGGGGCTGAACAACTTTAATGAAAAGGCACTGAGGCGACGAGCAGATGCCTTGTTTCCACCCAAGATAGAGACGATTTTTCTAGATGATCAAATGAATATTGTTGAGAATACCGAACTTCTGAGTATCCTGCAACGCCCCTATTTTGGCAAGAGTAGTGTTTATCGCGACTATAACTTGGCAAAAAAACGTTTGTCAATTCTTGATGAATTTATAGACCCTGGCAAATGGGCGGATTTTTGCCGCGAAGCGCGTCGCATCTCAGAGGATTTATTACGTGATCACCCCTCTTTCATTGAACTTTGCGAACAACGAGGCAAAAGTGCCACACTGAAATTGGAGAACCGGCTCAACCAGCTCCAACTGCGCTTTAACCGATTATCCAAGCGCGAACAAATTTCCGATTCTGGGTTGACAAAAGAACTCAGTACCGAAGGTGCATTAAGTCAAGGCTTGCTCAAGGGAATTTACTGTCCCCGCATTAGTCTTGATTCTGTGGGATTCATTATCGTTTCCGGGCGACATCCTGCTCAATCAGCGTCAAGACACCGATGATTGATGACAGTCAAAGGCTAAGAGTAAGAAACAGCTATATCTTTGCAATAGACACGCTTATCGGTGAAACCACCGCTATCAGTCTTAACATTTCGTTACATCTTTTAGTTTTTTCCTGTCCACCTACTTAACACGTATAATGGATCAGGAACGGGCGCTGAGCCATTAAAAATAGGGAATATGAGCGTATTAAAAACAGCTTTAGCAAACCCTAGCCGGATGCAAGGAATATTTAGATATCTCCTCCAAGCGAAGGGTCAAAGAGAGAAAAAAGAGATACTAGAACGCATTCTTTCTCCTGATAAGTTAGTCGAAGATAAAAGTTCTCCACGTCCTATGTTCCGTGCTTCGCTTAATGAAAGTATCAAGTGTGGTCTTTTAGTAGAAGAGGAAGAAGGAGTTTATATTACCCTGAATCCTAACTTGTCAGAAGATAGTCGAAATCCAAAATTTGGCACTCAGTTATTACCCACCACCCTTGCCAACTTATTTTTTGCTTCAGATAACGACGATGAGTATGATTTTGCTCTTGATTGCGCGTGGTATTTATCTCAAGATATATATGATGCACCTGGAACGTGGGAAGCAGTAGAACAGAGAGTCAATCAACAGCAAGTTGGCAATCTATTGAAACTATCGAGCGATCGCCTCTTCGATCAGTTAGGAGACTGGATGTGCTATTTAGGGTTGGCTTGGAGACACGCACTAGGAGGAAAAGGAGTAACGGTTCCAGATTCCACTGTTTACATCAAACGAAATCTCCGGCATTTATTTCAAAGGCAAGTTGGTACAGAAATATTACTCCGGGAATTTATTAATCGATTAGCTAATAATTGCCCTTTATTTGAAACCGGTCAGTTTCGGGAAACTATTGAAGACAATATTGGTCATCGCCAACCTAATTATTTGTCAACGTCTACAGCTTTTGCTTTGTTCCGACTTCAAGAAGAAGGTTACATCCAGCTTAAAAGAAAGTCAGATGCAGACTTAATGATTCTGCCAAAAGCGAATCATCAAGTTGATGATGATGGACGAATTTCTCATATTATCTACCGTGGGGGAGAATCATGACATTTCAAAATTTTGTTTGCTGGCGTCCTGAACAAGTTCAGCGCGTCATGAACGTAGAGGCAACTCAACCCCCAGATTATGTATTTTTGGCAACTCACCACCCAATCGCCATGAAACGGGAAGAACTTATTAAGGGTGAGTCGGAGATTCGCTATAGTGAGAAGGAATTTTTAAGAGATTTTTTGGCAACAGAAGATTTTGCTTTTGTACCCGTTTTAGGTAGTGCTGGTACAGGAAAATCTCACCTGATTCGTTGGTTAGCAGCAAATATTGAATCAACGAATACGCGCAAAGTTTTGCTAATTCCTAAAATTGGCACAAATTTAAAGGATATTATTGGTCTTATCCTTAACCTTGAAGGGATAGAGGGTGAAAAATTCGATGAGTACCGACAACGTTTAAAGCGAGCTACAAGCACGTTAACCGAATTACAAGCACGGGAGCAACTTTTAAATCAGCTTGCTACTGCCGTGGGTTCTAATGGTGGTCACAATCGCTCTCAACTCACTGAGGTACAAGACTACTTAGTTGAGGAACTTGACTCTCTACTGTATGATCCATTTTTCCGAGAACACTGGCTCAAGGATGGCAGTATTATTCATCGCTTAGTTATTCACACACTCGGACGACAGAATAAGGTTGAAATCGTTGAAGAAAGACGAAAATTCTCAATTGATGACCTACCATTAGATGTTTTAGATTTGCAAAAAGCAGGTCAAAAAGCGCAAGATTTTTACGGTTTTTTAATTGGTGATAAAGACATACAAAAAGCAACTGTAGAATGGTTAAACCGCCATCTTGATGAAGCCATTACTCAAGTATTAAATCTCGGTCGCGAAGATTTGCAAACCTTAATGCGGGAGGTGCGCCATACTTTGGCAGAGCAAGATGTTGAATTAGTTCTGCTGATCGAAGATTTTGCTAAATTGCAAGGCATTGACCGAGAG
>CAKZMA010000541.1 GCA_937127375.1 uncultured Coleofasciculus sp.
TCCGAGATTTTATCGAAAGTGGCTCAAATCCCTTAATTCGCGCTGAAGCGTTTCAGAGTGTGGGGAACTTTGATGAATCCTTGGCATTTTCAGAAGATTGGGATATGTGGTTACGGTTGGCAGTTCATTATGAGTTTGTCGCGGTGTCATCGGCTCAAATTTTATATCGGATTTCCCCAAATTCTGCCTCGTTTAATGTGTGGAAAATGGAAGCCGGAAGTTTACGTGTTTTGGAAAAAGCTTGGGCGCATGCTCCCCCATCTATACAACACCTGAAACGGGAAATTCTGGGGAATCGTTATAAGTATCTTACCCTTAAAGCACTGGAGGGAAATTTGGAACGACGTAGAGGATTAGTTGCTGTGCGGTTTTTCTGGCAAGCGATTCTCAATGACCCCGCTTGGCTGCGACACGGAAAATTAATGGTAATTGTTTTATTTAAAATTGGATTGGCAACTCTCCTTTCTCCTCAAAAAGCTCAAGGAGTACGAACAAGCTTGAGAAATTCGTTGCGAAAAGAGCGTCAGTTGCAAAATTAATAGATTATATTCCGATATTGTACTATTCTCAATAAGCCAAATTGTAGGGTGCGTTAACCAAGCGTAACGTACCATTTCTGTGTTCCCTATTCCCTGTTCCTTGATAATCTCAACCGTTCAGTTTAATGTTGTCTGACTACTTAAAAAATCACGGATTGACTTGAATATAGCCAAGCAATGTAGTCGTATTCAGCCAGTTTTTTAACATAAATTGATGAGAAAGTTGAGAGGGAAGTAGGGTGAGCAAACTACTTTTCAATAAAACCTTTAACGTTACTTTTTTTCGCCAAAATTTAGGTTCATATCGTAGTATTTGCCCCAAAAAAACTATGGCTATTTTACCCGCTTGGGGTTCTGGATGTCCCTCCAAGACTTTAAACGTTAGGTATTTATATAAATTAGCAAAACTCAGTTTTTTTAAATATTGTAGAGAATCAGGCGCTTGAGTAAACGCCTGTTCAATTACCCGTAAACATGCTGCCTCTTGTCTGACAACATTCGCCGACATGGAAGTCGCCGATAGTCGATAGAGAACCTGCGGGGATGGAACCACGACAAACTCATAATTAGCCGCCAGCCGTAACCACATATCCCAATCCTCAGCCGCAGGAAGGGATTCATCAAAGTAACCTACGTTCTGAAACGCCTGAGAGCGAATTAAAAGATTCGAGCCATTTTCGATGAAATCAGTTAATAAAAGCTGGGCATAAACATTACCCTGAACTGTGATATGGTTACCTCGACGGCAAAATTGACCCGATTCATCAATACAATCTGTCCAACTATAGGCGACCGCCGCCTGGGGATGCGTTTGCAACGCCTTAAGTTGAGCTTCTAGTTTATCCGGTGTCCACAAGTCATCCGCATCGATAAAGGAGATATAGTCTCCACAGGCTACCTTAATCCCTCGGTTACGACTTGCGGCTAAACCCGCATTGGGGAAGGAAAACACCTTTAAGCGGGAATCGGGAATACCTTTGACAATATCCAGGGTGGAATCGTGTGAGCCATCATCAATCACAATCAGTTCAAAATCCCCAAAGGTTTGGTTAATGACGGATTCAATCGTCTCTCGAATTGTCTTTTCACCGTTGTAGACGGGAATAACAACAGAAATAAGTGGCATAACTAAGTAGATAAGAAAAATTAAACTTAACGGCGGGGATTGTCATTGGTCATACTCGTTATTCGAGAAGCAAGCTACGTCATTCTCATTCGTCATAGTTATTTATTATAGATCCTTTGCTGGTAAATGCTAAACTGAAGATGATAATTTATGATAAATATTTTTTCGTGTCCAACGATTATTTATGCAAAATCATCAATATGTTTTCCTCGGTGGATTGCACAGAAGTGGAACATCCCTCCTGGCTAAGACTCTGGCAGAACATCCTCAAATTAGTGGGTTTAAAGATACAGGTGCATTTGAGGATGAAGGGCAATGGTTACAATCGGTCTATCCTCAGGCTAAAGTCTATGGGGGAGCAGGGCGTTTTGGGTTTGTTAAGGCTTCATTCATGGATGAGAACTCAGATTTAGTGTCTGCGGAAAATGCCCAACGGCTGTTTGATGAATGGAAGCCGTATTGGGATATGACGCAACCTGTTTTACTGGAAAAATCACCGCCCAATTTAGTTCGGGGCAGATTTTTGCAGGCGATGTTTCCCAATTCATTTTTTATCATGATGTTGCGGCATCCAATTTCTGTGTCTTGTGCTACCGCCAAGTGGAGTAATACCTCAATGTATTCGTTGATGGAGCATTGGTTACGGTGTCACGAAGGATTTGAACGGGATCGAAAGTATCTTCAGAATGTTATTGTGATTAAATATGAGAACTTTGTGGTTTCACCGCAAAAGACGTTGGATTTACTTTTTGAGTTTATCGGCGTTGATTCTGTTCCCATATCTACTCAAATTAATTCCCATGCCAACCAAAACTATTTTATTAAGTGGCGGCAGATGAAGCACGAGCAAGGCTGGCTGAAAAATATATATTGTCAGGCTATTGAAAATATATTTGAAAAGAGAGTAAATCGGTTTGGGTACAGTTTAAAAGATTTAGAGCAAGTTCATTCCTATTAGTGCACAGATGAAAATTCGTCAATCCAGTCAACCACTATTTTTAGTCGGCTGTTCTCGTTCAGGGACAACCCTACTCCAGAGCCTGCTCGCGGCTCATCCCGATATTGCCTCTTTTCGAGAATCCAAATTTTTTCATTATGGTATACCTGAATACGAACCTCGCCGACTGGCATTGGGGTTGATATCGCGGCGGTTAAAACCGAGAATGGAGATTTATTTTCGAGATGAACTTGAGCGTCCTGAATTACTTAAAAACTTGCCTCAGCTCATTTTTTTGGGATATTACACCCGGAAGTTTATGGCGATTATGAGTTTGCTGACGCAAGAACAGGGAAAGCATATTTTCTTAGAAAAAACTCCGGATCATATTTATCAAATCGACTATATTGAAAAGCTGATTCCTGAAGCCAGATTTATTCATCTGGTCAGGAATGGAGTTGATGTTGTGGCTTCGTTGTATGATGTCACCAACAAGTATCCCAAACCCTGGGGAGGGGCAAGAACAATAGATAGATGCTTAGAGGACTGGAAACGGGCAATTGAGGCAACTCGTCGCCATATTCATCAGCCGAATCATCATTTAGTCCAGTACGAAGTTCTGGTGGAAAATCCCCGTCCCGTTTTGGAACACCTGTGTCAATTTATTGGCATTGAGTTTAGTGAAAAAATGCTGCAAGATTATCAGGTTGTGGGTAAGCAGCTCAGTCTTGAGGATGAGGGACGGGCGGTGAATCACCGGGGTATTCAAAATGCTAATTCACAGAAATTTTACCAGGTATTTGATCAAGGGCAACAGCAGTACATCCTGGAGCAGTTAGTAACGGTAAATTTAGAGGGATTGATTCAAGAATCTAATCGCAAAAACTAAGTGTATAAATATATAGCCAAAGAGCAAGGAACAAGCAGGAATGACTAATGAACAATGACCAATGAACATCTCAAGTGAGGAAATCCGAATCTCAGCGGTGGGTAATCCCATACGTAAATTTAGCTGCGATCGCGCAAAATCATCAATGAACCCTAAACCTATATGGCGTTATACCTATGACTGTACTGGAACAGGGAAAAATTACCATTCATACCGAGAATATCTTTCCCATTATCAAGAAGTCCCTCTACACCGACCACGAAATCTTCTTGCGGGAATTGGTTTCTAACGCCGTAGACGCCATCCAGAAGCTGAAGATGGTGTCTTACTCTGGGGAAGTGGATGGGGATGTGGGAGAACCGGAAATTACGATTTCCCTGGATAAAAATAACCAGACTCTCTCCGTCTCTGATAACGGGATTGGCATGACCGCCGAGGAGGTGAAAAAATACATTAACCAAGTCGCCTTCTCCAGCGCCGAAGAGTTTATCCAGAAATACCAAAAAGACGCCGACCAGCAGATTATCGGTCACTTTGGTCTCGGCTTCTACTCCTGCTTCATGGTGGCGAAAAACGTCGAGATTGATACCCTCTCCTACCAAGCTGGGGCTGAGGCGGTGCATTGGTCCTGTGATGGGTCGCCTCAGTTTGAATTGTCGGAATCCTCTCGCCAGGAACGGGGAACCACGATTACACTGACGCTACAGGATGAGGAAACAGAATATGCAGAACCTGCCCGAGATTGATAGTCCCGATATTCCCATCAATGTGTCCCGTTCCGCCCTGACCAATGAC
>CAKZMA010000542.1 GCA_937127375.1 uncultured Coleofasciculus sp.
AGTTAACAGTCGGGCAGCCAGGAGATAAGTACGAACAGGAAGCCGACACAGTAGCGGCAAAAGTCGTCGAACAGATTAATTCTCCCACGTCCCAGCAACCTGTACAAGGAAAGGTAGAGCCTGTCGTTGAGCCAACAGTGATGCGTGATGGTGGTGTTGGAGGAGGTACGGTTGACGCTTCTGTCGAGCAAAGTATTCAGCAAGCCCAAGGTGGCGGATGGGGGCTTTCGGAGGACGTTAGGGAGCCAATGGAGCAGGCGTTTGGGGCTGATTTTAGTGGCGTGAGGGTGCATACTGATGGGAATGCTAATCAACTTAATAGCTCTTTACATTCGCGGGCATTTACGACGGGACCAGATATCTTTTTTAAACAGGGAGAATATAATCCAGGAAGTCGGGATGGGCAAGAGTTGTTGGCGCATGAATTGACTCATGTAGTGCAGCAAAATGGGTCACACCTTCAAAGCAAACCAGTCCCATCCGAGCAAGAGCAAGGATCTCAATCTGAGCAGGAGTTGCAGGATACCCAACCTCATGGAGTGTTGGGATTCGGCAACTCATTATTTCTGTGGCGAATGGTTCAGACAAAGCTGGATCTTAGCTCAAAGGCAAAAGATGACAAGCTTCAAAAAGAAGCTACTACTGATAGAAATGAACAAGAAGTTATCCAGTTCGTAGAAAACTCAGATCCCCTTGCTGCTTCATTAGACAATGAACCGACTATCCAGGCTAAATGTAGCAAGTGCGAAAAAGAAGAGCAAATACAGAGGCAAACTATTTCATCTACTCCCTCTGGCGAGGAAAATATTCAAGCCTTTGGTTTATCCGATATTGGTAATGCTGTTAGCAGTGTTGGCGAGGCTGTGAGTGACACTGTTAGTTCTGGTGCCGAGTGGGTAGGAGATAGGGTTGAAGATGTTGCTGAAGTAGGGGAAGAAGCCTTTGCTGATATTGTGGCTAGGTTTTCACCGCAACTAGCAGAATTAATCCGCAATGGACCCGAAGGTATTCTCCAAGAAAAATTAGAGGGCGGAATTGAATCCTGGCTACAAGGAGTTATGGGCAATGTGGATATTGCTACAGCTATTGGTCAGTTTCAAGGCGGTTTAGAGGGGATTTTTACCAATATCCAAGGTGTACTCAGTGGTGATGAAGCATCTTGTCAAGCCTTTGCCGACAAATTAAACTCTGTGCGTGAGTTTGCCGAAGGCTTAGCAGATAACCCGGTTATTCAAGCATTACAAGAAGCCTTTTCTCTGGTTAGTAGTGTTTTCCAGCAAGTTAGTGACCTATTAATTGCCCCAGCTTTTGATGCTTTGATGGGTGTAGCAGGTGGCGTATTCAATGCTGTGACTGAATTTGCCACAACTATTTGGAACTGGGGCGCACCGATTCGTGATTTTCTCGGTAAGGCTTGGAACTGGGTTTTAGAACAGCTAGGTATTGGGGGAGATGGGGAAGGTGGTATTTTATCTTGGCTCAAGGAAAAAGCTTCCTCAATTTGGTCAACAATTAAGGAAACCTTTGGTCCAGTTATTGAACCGATCACAAACGTCCTCACAGTGATGTTAGCCTTCTCCCCAGTGGGCTTAACTGTAGCTGTAGTTAAGTTTGTCCCGCAGTTAGTGGAATCAGTGCAATGGTTATGGGCGAATAAAGATAATCCAGATATTGTCAAAACAGCTCACGAGGAGATGGGAAATACCATCCTGCCAGGTTTATTAAGTGGTATCCAAGGCTTCTCTCAAGCTTTCCAAGGTGCAGTAAGTAGCTTTGTTGAGCAAGTAGTGCAAATTGGTGAGGGTTTGCTTTCTCTGCTGGGTTCAGTCACAGGAGTACCTTTACTGAGTTTAGCCCAGGGTTTTGTACAGACAATATCAGATGGAGTACAACAGCTAGTAACTTTTGCTCAGACAACCTTTCAAACTGTGTCTGAGTCAGTAGTTGCTTTTGCCGGAAAAGTTAAGGCTAAGATTGAACCTTATATCGGTGTATTGACTTCTCTGGGGCTGGCATTAGTTAACCCCAGTATGATTCCGGTTATTTTAGCTGGCACAGCTTGGCGCTTACTACCGGATTGTTATAAAGCACCTATCATTAACTTGCTCCTTGATGCCGTTATTGGCTTCCTAGAAGTACTCCCAGACTTACCCATGTTTGGACTACTCTGGCCAATGATTAAGGCTGGTGTACTTGGCTTCTTGCAGGGAGTGCGGAATCAAGATGACAGCGTTAAAGTTGCTGTCACCAATAAGTTAGCCAAAATTATTAGCGGCGGTAGTCCTGCGTTTATGTGGGGATTTGTTAAAGGTTTCCTTAGAGGTCTGTGGGAAGGTTTAACTGATCCTTTTGTGCTAGCTTACCAACTCATTAACGGTTTGAGCAACCTAATGACCTGGTTGAACGACACAGCCAACCAAGCTTTTAGCGAGGAACCCGCTGCTCCTACAGCTAATGCTGCTGCTACGGAAGAAGGTGCAGCAGAACCAGGTGTGAATAAAGCAGAAATCGGTCAAAGCTTGCAAGCGATGAGCGGTGAACTGCAACCACCTGTGGGTCAAGTAACAGAAGGATTCATGCCTGCTCTCCAGGAAGAATTTAGCGGTGGCGAAGGTTTAACTTTCGAGGGCTTAATGCAGAAGTTGAGTGCTGTTTGGGGTGCTGTGGAGGCAGCAATTACCAATGCTGGGGGTCAACTAGCTGAGAAGATTTGCGAGTTCATGATGCAGGATAGTGCGGAAGGAACGATGGGGAATTCTGTCGGCTGGTTAGCTGGCACAATTGTCTTTGAGGTCGTTCTCGCTATTCTCACTGCAGGTACAGCTAATGCTGCCAGGGGTGGTATGAAAGTACTGCAAGTCGTCCTTAAAGTACTAGATTGGACAGGAGAGGCTCTGGGATTAGCATTTAAGGGCTTAGCGAAGTTAGGCAGCTTCGTTATTGATATTGTTAAGGGTATTGGCAAGCTGTTGAGAAATGCCGGTGGTGCGGCTAAGTCAGTATTGGGTGCTTTGGGTGAGATTGGCGAAACTTTAATGCGCTATGCTGATGAGTTGTTAGGTAAGGTTGGTAAGGGTGCTGCTGGTGAGACGGCTGAAGAGGGAGTAGAAAAAACGACTAGGAATGCTCCACGTAACCGAGATATAAGTCCTGAACATTCAGTAAACAACAATATTAAGGATACCCCAAGCAAAGTCAAGGAAGAGTATTTATCTGATCTAGAACAGGTTGTTGATTTACCGGGTAATCATCAGCTTAAATACACTAAAAACGGTCGTCGTTATTTGTGTTCACCTTACTGTAGGGATGTCACAGAGTTTGCTGACGAATACGCTGAGGAAATTGCTAAGTATGACTTCTTCCAATCTAAGTTAGATGGCATTGCTGAAATTGCGTATGATGCTCAGATGAGAAAATCATTGCGTCAGCTCGAAGACAGTATGGAGAAGTTTAAAGCTCTTGATGATAAATTGAAAGAACTATTTGAGAAGGAACTTTCAGACAAAGCAAAAGAAGGTTTTATGCAGCAGCTAATGCTTCGTACAGATAAACAATTTCTAGATATGCAGAAGGCTTACAAAAATATAGAAGAAGCCAATGAATTCTTTGAAAAGAGATGGGTGGAACAAGGACTATATCAAAGACTTTTGTCTAAGCAAGAATTTCCAAAAACTTGGAATGCATTTGATTCTAACTTAAATGATAGCTTTAGAGAGAAACTTCATGAATTTAGAGGTGATAAGAGTCTTGATACTCCTGATGGATATCGTGGAGGTGAAGGACAACTTTTCTTTCCTTCAGATCCTGGATCTGCTGACCGTACACTCAAACGTTGGTTTAGAGAGCGCTTAGATGATATGCCGCAGTCAATTGACTTACTCAAAGGTACGAAGAATGCCGTTGATACTCATCCAAAATTGAGCGATAATCTTGAAGTTGTCGAGATTTATGAGCAAGGTTATGATTGGATAGTCCGTGATTTCGACCCCAACACAATACCATTGCCAAATGCAATAGATGACCCAATGGTTAAGGAAGCATATGACACTGTTAGTACTCTTCTAGAAAATAGCCAAAATACTTATCTAGAGCAACTCTTTAAAAAACTACAGAATCATTCTGACAATGTACATTGGTCAGCATCTAAAGAAAAATTTGTAGTAATTGATATGCAGTAGTAATTATGCAAAATTTTATTAACCTAAAGAATAGGATGGGGCTAAAAAGGTTTCTTTATAGTCCTCTAGGGACACTCTATTTCACACCTTTTCCTCCCGAAGGCACACCTAAATTGATAGTTCGTCATTTCGATAATGATTTAGCAAACAGTCTAGTTGTTCCTTTCGTAGACCTATTTCAAGCTGTAAAAAAGTGGGTTGAAAATCATCCGAAGGTAAATCAATTTGTTTCTGTTGAAACACCCATTGAATTTGGTTTTGATTATGTTACTAGGCTTTATCATATGTACCATATATCGACTCGCTCCTATGTGAGTGGTGAAAATCCCCCTAATCCCCCTGAAGAACTTGAGCAAATGCGTAATAACCTACGTTCGCAAATGGGTAAATCTAGTTCTTCTAGAGACTGCATACTTGAAGCTATTTTGAAAAGAAGCCTTTTAGAACCAACAGGTAAAACTTATTTTGCCGAAAGTCGTGGTAAATTTATTGTGGTTGAACCTAAATTTACTAGTGAGGATGTTGAACGTTGGGCAACCTTGGAAAAATTTACTAATAGCTAGCACTGATCTTTTATTCAATTTTAGTAAGCCAATTATCTCGAATATCCAAATCACTAGCTAATTTATGATAAAGAAAGACCTAGATATTTTCTTAAGGTGGCTTCTTGTTTTTTTGCTCGCTTAGTCACTGCTATTAAGTTGATAATTGCTTCGGGAGGGACGTATCTAGTAAGTACAACACCATTAGGAGCAACAAATATTTTGAGGCCTGCGTCACGAATTTTGCTTGGTGAAATTTCTAGGAGTATTGGTGCATTAGTGCGCTTGCCAACGGAACTATCGTAACGGGAAGCACAGTGGACATGAGTTCGTGCCATCGGCTTAATCCCTTCACAGGCAATATTGAAAATATTGCCTGCTGTGGTACTATGCCAAATAGAATGATCATCAGTATATTCTAACCATGAATTTTCTAGGGCATCAGGTGTGACTGCACGATTTTTAGTTGAATGCCCCTGACAGGCACGAATGCTTTGATTTATTAGTTGAAATCTCTGTTTAGTATCTGTATTCACTATTTGCTCTAGCTCAGGCTGAGAAATATCAAGGATTGGTAATATTTCTTTAAGTTTAACCCATCCAGCTTCGTCCATAGTCAAGTTTTGCTCATATGCACCATGACGCAATAGCCAGGATAAGTACTTACTTTTTGCAGCTAATTGACCGTTAATATGTTTATGATTGCCACCTGTAACGTTTTGTTGCTCTGACACTCGACTTCACCCGCTTATGAAAGCATCTCAGTATATACATTATACATTACTATAATGACTAGCCAAAAAACATCAACAAACAAAAAGATTAAACACATCAGATATGCGATCGCTAATTCCTTCTTAGGTAACTTTTTAGTAGCGCAAACAGACCAAGGCATTTGCACGGTTAGCCTTGGTAACTCAGAAACTGAAGTACTAGAAACTCTCAAACAACAGTATCCAGAAGTAGAACTAAGCCACGATCAAGAATCACTCGTCTCATCTCTGGAAGTAATCTTAAATTACCTTAGAAATCAACAAACTCAACTTAACCTACCTTTAGATGTTCAGGGAACCCACTTTCAGCAGCAAGTTTGGCAACACCTGCAAACCATTCCTTTCGGCAGAACCTGCACCTACAAAGAAATAGCTCAAGCCTTAAATAAACCTACTGCCACTCGTGCCGTTGCTCAAGCTTGTGCCAAAAACCCTATTGCTTTAATAATTCCCTGCCACCGCGTAGTTAGAACCGATGGCACTCTCGGTGGCTATCGTTGGGGAGAGCAACGGAAAAAAGCTCTCTTAGAATGGGAGCAAAAACTTAAATCTCAGCAAGAAACTTCAGAAAACTGCTCCCTGTGGACAAACTCCACTCGTAGAAGATACTTTCTTATTCCCAACCAGCAGCAACTGCCTATAGGGAACTTTACTATCCGCAACTTAAGGAATGAGAGCAAAGAAGTTGAACTACAAGCAATAAATAATTGGGAAATAAGCACCGAACAAGCTCAACCTTACATCGAAGCTGAATTAAATAGAGCCTGGCAAGAGACGAAGAATGCCTTTTCTACCTTTAGCAACTTTGCTACTGCTGCCAAAGGACAAACACCTTCGGTAAATGACTTTTCTCAAACTCCTGCTAACCCTATTGCTTCTCTTTTAGGAATTTCTCCGCAAGAACTTAGCGACAACCCCAATGCTATTCAAGAAAGATGGCAAAATGTCGTCACTGGTTTTCAAGATGTAGTTCAGGCAGCAACCTCAGAAGACGACACTGAACTAGAAACAGCCCGTTCTCATCTGGAGAGTCTCCGAGAATATTTGCAAGGGCAAGGCGTTGAAACGGACGAAGCAATTACAGAATTGCCCAACAAGCTAAGAGAAAAATATCATTCCCCAGAAACTGATCCTAATCTCCGAGAAAGTGCAACTAAGTTCAAAGAAGCGACGGAGCAAGTTGAGCAGTCTTTTACAAAAATGCTTGAAACGATCAAAGAAGGAGCAACTAAATTACAAAAGTTAGCTAAGGAGTATGAGAAGGGTGATGGTTAGTCTCTTCAGACTTTGCTCAAGTAGCGAACGTCGATAATCTTGGTTGGGCTGGATACCTGCTGCTGTTCCCGGTGAAGCCATTGAATGGTTAATCCTTTTTTGAAGTCCTCTAAGCTGAATGTGGGATACTGAGTGCGAATTTTTTCCAGAATTGGAGATAAGATGAGCGGAGACTGTAAGACTTCAATTTAAGTGGCGTAGTCTACATTGAAATAGTCTTGACTAGGAACTGAACTGATTCAGGCGCAGAACTAATCGTCTCAAATTGAACGGTTTTCGCTTCATTTGTTATCGGTTCCACCAAAAGCTTTATATCACGGCGATAGGTTAGGGAAAAGCTTGTTTTATCCCCATATAGGTCGCTAAACTTACTGCACTGGTGATGCTAATGACAACCAAAACTTTCCCTTTTAGAGTTCTCAAACGCCTTAAAAATAGGTGCATTATGTATAATTAGGGTCATGTTATTTAGCAACAAGCAAATGCTTGTGCTGGTCAAAAACATTCAATTCCTGCCAGCTTTTTCAGAAAAATAGAATTAAAATAACCCACCAGTTGTTGGTTAACCGTAAACAATCCACAGTTTACTGATGGGTTATTTCTGCTTCCCCTGCACCCCTACCCCACTACACTAAGTCGTTTCTCGCATTTCGCTTGTCCGCACTGATAACGTTTTCGTCTGATTCCCCCGCACCACTTTGACTTGGAGAACTTGATTCACACCACTATTCTCAACTAAGC
>CAKZMA010000543.1 GCA_937127375.1 uncultured Coleofasciculus sp.
GAAGCTGGGGAAGCTGGGGGAGCTGGGGAAGCTGGGGAAGCTGGGGGAGCTGGGGAAGCTGGGGAAGCTGGGGGAGATAAGGAATTATAATTCAAAACTATGTCCTTGAGCGTAGGTATCAAATCTTTACTGTTGCCTATTGCCTGTTCCCTATTGCCTCTCCCCACCACAAGACTTATTCAGTAGCCCCTACTTATATAGAGCGAAGAGTTTTTTCCCAATCCTCGCATCCTTTGCTGTGATCTAGCTTACTTTGTCTTAGTGATCAGACAACTTGTCTGTTTCAGGCGGTTATGTTTCAAAACTATAACATTAAGATTCGTAAATAAAGCCATTCTGTAGTGATTGTTACAGAAAATTCCTGTTATAGTTATTTTGTAAGGAAAAATTCAGTGAAATATCACTAAAGCAATCGGAGGATACACAAATGTCTACTCAAGAACAAGCTAGAGCCTTAATGATGCGTCATCATCACGCCGTCAAGAATAGACAACAATCGATGCTCAATCGAGCAGCTAATGAAGTCGGTTTCGATGTTGATAACGTCAACTATTGGGATTTAATTCAAGGCAAACCCAATTCTGGTTTCCGGACTAGCTATGATCGCAGCCGTGCTTCCCTAAGCTAAACAATGTTTTAAAGTTCTAAGCAGAAAAAACTCAATCAAATCTCACTAAAGCAATCGGAGAATCAACAAATGTCTACTCAAGAACAAGCCAGAGCCTTAATGATGCGTCATCACCACGCCGTCAAGAACAGGCAACAATCGATGCTCAATCGAGCAGCTAACGAAGTCGGTTTAGATGTTGATAACATCAGCCACTGGGATTCGATTCAAGGCAAACCCAATTCTGGTTTCCGGACTAGCTATGATCGCAGTCGCGCTTCTCTAAGCTAACGCTTCACTTCCTAAGATATGCAGCCTCTCAAGATAGAGATTTGCATAACTTAGCCGGACTTTTCTCATAAAACTTTTTCGAGGTAACGAAATCTCACGGTCAAGTGATCCGTGAGATTTTTAATTTTGGTGGGTTTCGACTTCGCTCAACCCACCCTACTACGGTATATTTCCACAAATGACGAATGACAAATGACAAATACTCTATCGTGAGAAGAATCCGCCACTCAAACGTTTAAGAGCAAAACCTGCCACCTCTGAATACTTCAATTCCCCGCATAAAATTTGCAGCATAATCAGAGTCGCTGAAGGTCGCTTCACGCCTACCTTATAGCCAATTTTTGGAAAACCATAGAAGGCACCAGCTAAACGTTTCGCCCAAACCATCTCGTTACCCCATTCGTCCTGAATCACCTGGGTATACTGGGTTAGTGCGTTGGTTTGACCGCCTAAAGCCGCATCAATTGCCTCTGCTGCTTTGACACCACTATAGATAGAAGGACGAATACCTTCAGCCGTAAACGGATCAGCCAAACAAGCGGTATCACCAACTAATAGCGCGTTTTGCCCGTGTAACTTTTGGTTCCCATCCCACAAACACATTGGATGACTGTGAACTTGACAGAGTTTGGGATCAACATTGAGTTGCTGAATATACTTCGTGCCTATCTTTTGTAAATCCTGCTTGTCATTCCCCTTAAACGTCCCCACACTAACCGAATAGCTATCGGTTTTGGGAAAATTCCAGATGTAGCCATTTTTCACTTGCCCAAAGTCAAAATGGATGGTGGGGTCACTGCTGGTGGGGGCGGGATTGGGGGCTTCTAGCGTCACCGCCATCCGTTGGGGACGATCTTTAAAGCCTAACCATTTTGCCATGGAACCATTAGCACCATCCGCCGCAATTAGATACCGGGCTTCTAGAGGTTCACGGGTTGTGTTAACCTGCCAGCGATCGCCTTTAAATTCAATACCTGTTACAGTGGTTTGGTCTTGCAGTTGAGCGCCTTGCTCTTTTGCCTGTTCAATCAAATACTGGTCAAAAACATCCCGTTGTACCATCCAGACGGGTTTTTGTTTTTTGAGATTGACCTCCACCGGATCATCCATTTGCCAGGTGTAGCGAACTCGGCTGACATTGAGTGCGATCGCAGGAGCCAGATCAAAATCAAACCACTGTTGCACGCTTGGAGACACACCACCACTACAGGGCTTATATCGGGGTAACGAGTCTTTTTCTAGAATCAGTACCGATCGCCCTCGCTTGGCGAGGTGGTAGGCAGCGGTTCCCCCTGCAGGACCTGCCCCAACGATAATGCAGTCAAACATTAGGCTTTATGGATTGAGAAACTCATGAGTGCACTTAGGAGGTATTACTGTAATAGTTTAAGTTTGAACCCCTGACATAGTTTACCAAGAAACTGAGGAATTGGTCATTGGTCATTGGTCATTGGTCATTGGTCATTGGTCATTGGTCATTGGTCATTCGTCATTTGTCCTTTCCTTCCCTATCTCCCTCATCTTCCCCATCAGACTGCGGCAGCGGGCAAGATGCCCGCACTACTGCTGCAACTTTACCCCAATGGGATGTGGCGGCAATCTTCTAAACCGTGGTAATGTCCTTCTCTTTAGCCGCTAACAAGTCATCAATTTTAGCCGTGTACTTGTCCGTCAATTGCTGAATCTGGTCTTGCAGATCACGGGCTTCATCTTCAGAAACTTCGCTATTTTTCTCCTGTTTACGAACCGAGTCAACTGCATCACGGCGGATATTACGGATAGAAACTTTCCCTTCCTCAGCTAACTTACCCGCCATCTTCACAAATTCTTGGCGGCGTTCACTCGTTAAGGGAGGAATATTCAGTCGCACGACTTGACCGTCATTATTGGGGGTTAAGCCAATATCCGATAAAGAAATCGATTTTTCAATCAGAGTCAGCGTACTCTTGTCATAGGGTTGAATCGTAATCGTGGTAGCATCTGGCGTATTAATGCTTGCCAGAGACTTCAGCGGGGTGGGACTACCATAGTATTCCACCATTACTCGATCCAACAGACTGGCATTCGCCCGACCGGTACGAATGGTATTGAAACCCCGTTGCGTTGCTTCAACGGCTTTCTTCATTTGGCTTTCAGCGTCAGCTAACTTCACAAAAACCTCCCACAATTGTTCCGACAGATTCTCCTTGAACAGCACGGCGGATATTCCCCCGCCCTGTCAAATCAAATACCATAATTGGGATATCATTTTCCTTACACAAGGCGATCGCGGTACTATCCATCACCCGCAGATCCTGAGCTAGGACATAATTATAGGACAGCGTATTATAGCGGCGAGCCTGGGGATTTAGCTGGGGATCACAATCATAAATCCCATCGACTTTCGTGGCTTTAAAGATCACCTCCGCATCAATTTCGGCGGCTCGCAAAGCTGCTGTCGTGTCCGTGGTGAAAAAGGGATTCCCCGAACCTGCGCCAAAAATTACCACTCGCCCTTTTTCCAGGTGACGAATGGCACGGCGACGGATATAGGGTTCTGCCACTTCTTGCATCGCGATCGCGGTTTGCACACGGGTAGGTATTCCCATTTGCTCTAAGGCATCTTGTAGAGTCATGGCATTCATGACTGTGGCAATCATACCAATATAATCACCCGTTGCCCGATCCATTCCGCCAGCAGCCGCTTTTAAACCGCGAAAAATGTTGCCACCACCGACAACGATTGCCATTTGGATGCCACTTGCCACGACTTCGGCTATTTCAGCAGCGATGTCCTGAACGACTCCTGGATCAATGCCGTAGCTCAGTTTGCCCATCAAGGCTTCACCGCTCACTTTTAGTAAAACCCGTCGGTATTTCATCCCCATGCTACGACTCTTTCTTTCTTGACTATTGCCTTGCCCATACGATAACAGTCTACCGATAATTCTGACAGACTAAAATACAAATTCTTATGGTATTCACGAGTTCCAGTTAACTATTGCTGGTGTCAGGTGGCTTCAAATACTGATTCTCCCTAGCTCCTCCGCTGCTCTGGCTCTCTGCGATCACTAGCGACGCCATACTAGCGGACTACCCAAGGTGGGAGTTGATTGGGGTGAGATGGTTTCCCCAGCCAGTAACGCGGCGATCGCATTCTTGACGTAAGCTTCGTTGACGGCTTCGGGATGTTGGCTATTATCGTCAATTTGACCCCTGTAGCGCAAGACTCCCTGTCCATCAATAACAAAGGCTTCTGGGGTTTTTGAAGCGCCAAATCCTTGTGCCACGTCCTGAGTTGGGTCCCACAGGTAAGGAAAATTCAACCCTCTACTACTGGCAAACTGCTGCATCTGACTAAAACTATCTTCGGGAGATTGGTTAGCATCGTTGGAGTTAATGCCAATCAGGATAAATCCCTGTTCCCTAAATCGGGTTTGCAGTTGTTTGAGTCTGTCTACATAAGCGGCAGAGTCAGGACAGTTATTACTCAAGAAAATTACCACCACTCCTCGCCACTTTTCCAGATACCGGGATAGGTGATGAACATCCTTATCAGTGCCTAAAAGCTCAAAATCTGGAGCATAACTGCCAATGGGTGTGCTGTGTTTTTCCTTCAGACTCATATCGTGTTACGGTGTGTGTTTGACAATGTGTTCGTACTTTCCTTTTTCCCGTTCCCCTTTGCCGATCATCCTGGATCAGGCAGTGAATTTCAGCCATCGCTACTACCTTTGTGCCAGAGTTTGATAGCCGATGAGTTTGTAAACCAGTTTAGCGGCACTAAATTGGGAGACCACTGAATCAACCACGGGAGCTAACTCCATTACATCGCAACCGATGACCTGATGGGTTTCAAACAATCGTCGCAAAAAGGTTAGGAGTGCATACCAATTCAGCCCACCCGGTTCAGGAGTGCCAACCCCTGGCATTAAAGCCGGATCAATGCCATCTAAGTCAATGGTAATAAATACTCGCTCTGTTGGGATAGTCGCGATCGCGTCCTCTATCCAGTGGGGATTTTGGGCAATGTGTCGCGCCCAAATTACGGGGATAGATTTTTGTTTAATTAAGTCGGCTTCTTCTTGACAAAGACTCCGAATGGCGACGGGTAATGTTGGTAATCCCATATCCACTATCCGACGCATCACACAGGCGTGGTTATAAATTGAGCCTTCGTATTCGTGGCGTAAATCTCCGTGGGCGTCTATTTGCACTACGGTAAAGGGTTCGCTACTCCTTTGGCGGTAGGCGTCTACAATTCCCGTGGTAATGCTATGTTCACCCCCGATCGCAATTACAAATTTACTATCATCGATAAGCCCAGATATGGTGTCGCGAGTCTCTCTCAGCATGGTTTGGGCAGAAATCCGTTGTCCGCCTTTGGTATCTGCGATCGCGCCGTGAGTATAAATCCTAGCGTCTTTACAAATCTCCCGTTCCAACTCATCATCGTAGTATTCGAGCTGGATTGACGCCTCCAAGAGCGCATCAGGTCCATTTTCTGTACCTTTACGATAGGTTGTGGTTGCCTCGTAGGGAATTGGCAAAATAACCACTCGTGACGCTTTGTAGGATGCCTGAATTTCCGATCCCAGGAACGGGATAACAGCAGCAGACGTTTGCACCAACATAGGGGACGCACCAAAGAATTTCTTAAGGTTAATTTTGACACAAGACGAGTTTTGAGTGTAGAGACCTGCCATGGCGCGTCTCTAGAACGTCAGTCTAGTCATAGGGGT
>CAKZMA010000544.1 GCA_937127375.1 uncultured Coleofasciculus sp.
TAGGATACAAAATAATTGCTTCTAGGGTTTCATATTTTCACATTTTTTTATAAAGTAACTCCCGTTGCGTTGGCATGGGAATTATATATTTTTTTAAACGCTCCAGGAACGCAGAGGTTTACGCAGAGGGGGTTGATGGTTGGGGACGAAAAGTTTATCGGGTTGGGAAGTAATTGGAAATGATGTCAGCTTTAGCTAAGGCTTGGCAAAGATTAACTGTTGTTTAAATAATAGAGATTAAATGCCTGGTTTAGTTGGTTGTTTGGGTTATGTTTTCCCTGATTTAACTGCTAGAGAGCTAATTTTTGTGGTTGGGAAAGTTTCCCTCTGTGCGACTTGAAAACTTTTTAGGGATTTTGCAGAAATTGTCAGTGTATCAAGGAAGTCTTGGCGTTGGCGGAGCCTGTTCCGAAGAGAACGTATCGCACTCTTTCCTCAACCAGCCTGTAATTCTTGCTGACGGCTGACTCCTCACATTTTTGAGGCGGGTTAAGTTGAGGAATTGTCCCTGATGGGCGCTTACATAAATAAAACTTTTTAGTTTAAGCTTTATGGTTTAATTTTCAAAAGATAAACCGACTTGGGGCTTGATTGATCAAGTCGCTGGCAAAGCCTAATTTGACGTTGTTTTTGGGGTGTAGTATGCTTTATAAAGTTTTGTATTTTAGGATAATTTGGGTTATTGTCAGCATTTTTATTATGTAAGCGCTTCAAAGCCTGAATAATCCGTCATTTATCCTCGCCAGCATCGCCAAAACTTAAATAATACAAGCATACCCCAATGACCTAATTTTCTGAACTCGAACTGGGGCTGATTTGACAAAATAGCTGGTTTATGTGTAGAAGACTTAGCCCTGAATTAAAATTCGGGCTAAGATCTAAAACCCGTTAAAACGGGTTAATAACTTTATACTAAGTAGTTGGACTGGCATAAAACGAGACGAATAACTTATGCCACAATCAAGGCAGTATTTGAGATAATCGGCAATGGCTTGGTCGGCGGGACAGCAGTTGCAACATGGCAAATATACGATTGAGAAGGAGTTAGGATCAGGACGGTTTGGGATAACCTATTTAGCACGCGATCGCACGTCCCAACGCTGTGTGGTGAAAACCTTGAGTGATACGTTACTCCATCAGCTAACTCCACCGGAACTTAATCGACTTCAGGATAAGTTGTGGCAAGAGGCGGTGAAGTTGGCGCAGTGCAAACACCCTCATATTGTTCGGGTTAAGGATTCGTTTAAAGAAGGTCAGCAGGTTTGTATTGTCATGGAGTATATTCAGGGACAAGATTTAACCCATGCCAACCGACTGACCGAAAAAGAAGCATTACGCTATATTCGCCAGATTGGGTCAGCGCTGATGGTGGTGCATGAGAATAACTTGGTGCATCGGGATGTTAGACCTGCGAATATTATGATGCGTCAGGGGAAACGGGAAGCGGTGTTAATTGATTTTGGGTTAGCGGTGGGATTTGATCACCCGTTGACGACGATTAATCCGACAACCGCCGATGGATTTACACCCCTGGAATTATATCATCTGGATGCCGAACGCGGCGCTTATACCGATGTGTATTCCTTAGCCGCCACATTGTATCAGGTATTAACTGGAGAAAAACCGCCCAGTGTCCGCGATCGCAGTTTGGCAAGGGCTAAATTAAAGCCACCTCAAGAAGTGAATCCCCAAATTAGCGATCGCACGAATCAGGCGATTCTGCGAGGGATGGCGTTGGCCCCCGAAGAACGCCCCCAAACGATGCAGGAATGGTTGGATTTATTGGGGGTTGTGCCTCAATTTCCCCAACCCTGGCGTCGTTGGGATTTGACGATGTGGTTAACGATTATTGGCACAATTGCTGGGATTTTGAGTATGATTGCTGGGTTTTTAGCGCTTAAGCCGCCATCAGCACCACCACCAGAACCTACACCTGAGATTACGCCAACATCACCACAGGTTCAGCCAGAAACACGATACCTTGATCTGACCCCTCCCTAACTCTCCCATTACCAAGGGGAAGGAATAAAGAACTCGGTTATGGCATGATCAAACTATACGGTAATCTCAAAACAAAAAACGAATGGAGACACTAGAACTTAAACTCGATAAAAAGACCCTCGATCTGGCGCGATGGTTAGCCGAATCGCGCCGTTGTAATCTATCTGAACTGATTACAGAAGCCATCAACAAGCTGGCTGTTAAAGAATCGGCACAAGACCGGATAATGGGAATGTTTGCTGATGAACCTGACGTTGTTGATGAGATACTAGAAGAGATTATGCGCGATCGCGCTGCACATCCTCTCAATCAGAACTGTGAACAAAGCACTCCTTGACACTGATATTTTTTCCGAAGTGCAAAAAGGTAGAAATTCCAATATTGTCACCAAAGCTAGGGCGTATCGCGATACCTTCGGTTCCTACACAATTTCGGTCATTACGGTTCTCGAAATTATCAAAGGCTGGCATAAGCGTCAACGGCAAGACCGCATTCACCAGTTTCTTAATGTTATCACTGATGTTGAAGTGTTAAATCTGGATTTGTCCAGTGCTGAACTAGCAGGGCGAATCTACGCCGACTTAGAACGTACAGGGCAACCCATTGGTCTTGCTGATACAATGATTGCAGCTATAGCGATGCATAAGAATTTGACGTTAGTAACTGGTAATGTATCTCATTATCAACGCATTCAATTATTAGGTTATAAGTTGCATCTAGACAACTGGCGAGGTTAATCATACAACTAAGCGGGCTGATTATGATCTCGCATTTTTATTAACCCATGTCATCACCTGTTAACGAGCGATAGCGGTGTGACCCAACTAAAATGGTGCAATAGATTGGCTTCGTATGAGGGAACTTTAGCCTTCTTTTCGCGCTTGGGGTGCGAGATAAAGTTCTCACTACAAACAAAGCCCTATTTAAGTGGCACTACAGCTACTACAGCTACTAGGAATAAGATTAGGAGAGTGATCTGTTCAACCACAAATGAGGTAAAATTGGACGGGGAGTATCTGACTGACTAAATTCCCAGAAAATAATTCCCCGTAATGGTAAAAGCAACTGGCTATGCAAATTCGAGACTACTTCAACTTTCTTGCTCCTGATGATATCCGCATTCAGGACAGTCGCATCGGGATTGAAAGCGTTCTTTACGAGTATATTTACCGAGCTAAAACCCCTGAAGAAATCGCCCAACAATTTGAAAGCATTACCCTAGAACAGGTTTATGCGACGATTCTTTACTATCTACACAACACCGAAGAAGTGAGTGCTTACTTGGCAGATTGGTTAGCATTTTGCCGTCAACAGCGAGACGAGCAAAAGCAGAATCCTTCTCCAGCACGACAGAGATTTCGCAAATTGAAAGCAGAGTCAGAAGTTCAGCAAAAATATTCTGAATCGGTGAACAGTGGATAATGATTCAATATTTGTTAGATGAGCATATTGCCTCGTTGTACCGAACTCAACTGATGCGTCAAGCTCCTTATCTTATTGTTAGAAGGATTGGAGATCCAGATGCTCCGGCAAAAGGAACTCTCGATCCTGAAATTTCAATCTGGTGTGAGACGAATAATTTTATCTTAGTGACTGATAATCGGAAGTCTATGCCCAAACACTTAGCAGATCATCTGGCAGAAGGACATCACATACCGGGCATTTTTGTTATGGATCTATCTCGGAATATTGGTGAAACCCTTACCGAGCTAATTTTTATTGCTGAAGCTTCCTTTGTTGGGGAATATCAAGACCGAATTGAATATTTGCCATTGAGTGAATAAAAAGAGCAGGAACGAACGATTTAAGATTTCATAGCCCTTAATATAGCAGTTCCCAAGTGCGTGAGGTACACCTAAATGTGGGAGCGAATGTAGGGGCGCAAGGCTTGCGCCCTCACCCCTGCACCTCATCTTATGAGAAACGCTATAGTCCTTAATTTCGGTTGTAGGGGCGGGTTTTACCGATAACGTTGCAGCAACAACCGATAACTGGACTAAACCCGCCCTCTACTATCTTCAATCTCGTTTCACCCTTATTCCATCCAGCGATTGTGGCACAATCAAGACAGGATTATCGCAAAAATCACCAATGGTCTGGGTCAAGGGACAGAAATTATACGGTCATCGCTACGTCATAGAACGAAAACTCCGTCAAGGTGGCGTTGGTATCACCTACCTGGCAAAAGACAAAAAAGGCAACTCCCTCGCCATCAAAACCCTGAAAGACGAGGTGATGACGAATCCAGACTTTATCGATTTTCGCGATAAATACCAGCGAGATTTTGAGCGGGAAGCTACCCGATTAGCCGTATGTAGACACCCGCATATTGTCCAGATTGAAAATGTCTTCCATGAACAATCCCTTCCCTGTATCGCCATGGAATATATCCAGGGGGAAGACTTATGGCGGCGGGTGAGAAATCGCAATCCTTTATCGGAAGCTGAAGCATTAGGCTATATTCAGCAGATTGGGGAAGCGCTGACGATAGTTCATGATAAGGGCTTGTTGCATCGAGATTTAAAACCACAGAATATCATGGTACGTTCTGGTGTATCAGAAGCCGTACTCATTGATTTTGGTATTGCTAGAGAGTTTATCCCTAATCTTACTCAAACTCATACTGTTCACTTTACAGACGGTTTTGCGCCGCTTGAGCAGTATGATGAACAGGCGCATCGGGGAGAATATACAGATGTGTATGGGTTAGCGGCGACGCTGTATTGTTTACTGACGACAAAAGTACCACCGCCAGCATTTATGCGAGTCGTGCGGGATTCGTTGCAACCGCCACAGGTGATGAATTCTAGCGTGAGTGATAGGGTGAATCAAGCTATTTTGACGGGAATGGAACTGCAACCGGAAAATCGCCCTCAATCCGTCTCGGAATGGTTACAGGTATTGATTCCCCAGAATTCTGGTTTACAGGTATTGATTCCCCAGAATTCTGGTGATGATTTGAGTTCAGAACCTGGTATCGCTTACCGCCGACTGCGAGATTTATTAGCTGCTGGAGAGTGGAAAGAAGCCGATGAAGAAACGGCAGATAAAATGCTGGCTGTTATTGGCAAAGAAGACTGGTGGGATGTAAACACAGAAGATATAGAAAAATTTCCTTGTACTGACCTACGAACAATTGACCGTCTCTGGGTAAAATACAGTAATGGACGCTTTGGTTTTTCTGTGCAAAAGCGAATTTGGCAGAGTGTAGGGGGTCAACCAGGCGTGTATAATTATGGCATGATCTGTGCGTTTGGTGATACCGTGGGTTGGCGTGTGAATAAGAGTTGGATAAACTATGAGGACTTTACCTTTAGTCCCCATGCCCCCCAGGGGCATCTCCCGGTATTTCCTGGGGAGATAGAAGAAATATTGTATAAGTTATTGGATGATCTCGATCGAGATCTATGGGAGTTATTTAATATGGAGAGAGAAAGGGGATTGTATTGTCTCTTCTCTCGCGTCGAGACTTGTAGAATGTAACATATAAAGGTTTCAGCGGATTGTAACAATTTACAACAGAGGCAAAATCCACGAAGTCTTGCGGGTTCTACGTTTCCTGCACCGCCCCAACCCAAAAGTATCACTAATTTAATCCAATGTATGGCTAGAGATGCCTTTCATAACGCGGTAAAAGTAGCACTACAAAAAGATGGTTGGACAATTACGGCTGACCCGCTACAGATGAAGTTTGGCAAGCTTGACTTGTATATTGATTTAGGCGCAGAACAGGTTATCGGCGCAGAGCAAAATGGACAGAAAATAGCCATTGAAATTAAGAGTTTTCTGGGACAGTCTGCGGTTACTGAATTTCACAGAGCGGTTGGACAATTCATTAGTTACCGAGATGTCCTCAGAGTTGTTGAGCCGGAGAGAGTTCTCTATCTAGCTGTACCACAACTTATCTATGATGACTTCTTTACAGTGCAAGAGTTGGCTCAGTTAGTCGTACAAACGAATCAAATTAAAATTATTGTCTATAACCCAGTTTTGGAGACAATTGTGCAATGGATAAACTAGAACAATATCGTCAAGCTGTCCAGCAAGTCTTAACCAAATATGGCAGCTATAAACCGATAAACGTACAGGTGGACGTACAAACAATTTTTGATACTGAACGCGACCATTACCAAGTGGTGAGTGTGGGTTGGCACAACGAGAGACGAATCCACAGTTGCTCAATGCATATCGATATTAAACCGGATGGCAAGGTATGGATACAGCTTAATAATACCGAGGCACATCTAGCCGATGAGTTAATGGAATTGGGCGTGAATCGGGAGGATATTATATTAGGATTTCATAGTCCTTATATGCGACAATTTACCGATTTCGCCGTTAGTTAATTATGCAACCAAACTGCACGACAGCCAAAACCCACACCTGCGACTACGCCAACATCATAACAGGTTCACCCAGTAACATATACCGCACCTGACAATGTTCCCGACGTGCCATAGCACGTTTACAATTCCGGTTGTAGGGGCGGGTTTTACCGATAACGTTTCAGCATCAACCGATAACTGGACTAAACCCGCCCTCTACTATCTTCAATCTCGTTTCACCCTTATTCCATCCAGCGATTGTGGCACAATCAAGACAGGATTATCGCAAAAATCACCAATGGTCTGGGTCAAGGGACAGAAATTATACGGTCATCGCTACGTCATAGAACGAAAACTCCGTCAAGGTGGCGTTGGTATCACCTACCTGGCAAAAGACAAAAAAGGCAACTCCCTCGCCATCAAAACCCTGAAAGACGAGGTGATGACGAATCCAGACTTTATCGATTTTCGCGATAAATACCAGCGAGATTTTGAGCGGGAAGCTACCCGATTAGCCGTATGTAGACACCCGCATATTGTCCAGATTGAAAATGTCTTCCATGAACAATCACTCCCTTGTATCGCCATGGAATATATCCAGGGGGAAGATTTATGGCGACGGGTGAGAAATCGCCATCCTTTATCGGAAGCTGAAGCATTAGGCTATATCCAGCAGATTGGGGAAGCGCTGACGGTGGTTCATGATAAGGGCTTATTGCATCGGGATTTAAAACCCCAGAATATTATGGTGCGTTCTGGTGTATCAGAAGCGGTACTGATTGATTTTGGTATTGCTAGAGAGTTTATCCCCAATCTCACCCAAACCCACAGCGTTCACGTCACACCAGGGTTTGCACCGATTGAGCAGTATGATGAGCAAGCACATCGGGGAGAATATACGGATGTGTATGGGTTGGCGGCGACGCTGTATTGTCTACTGACGACAAAAGTACCACCGCCAGCATTTATGCGAGTGGTGCGGGATTCGTTACAACCACCACAGGCGCTGAATTCAAATGTCAGTGATAGGGTGAATCAAGGGATTTTGACGGGAATGGAACTTCAACCGGAAAATCGTCCTCAATCGGTGTCGGAATGGTTGCGGTTATTGATTCCTGAGAATTTGGATGATGATTTGAGTTCAGAATGTGGTGTTGATTACCGCCGACTGCGAGATTTATTAGCTGCTGGAGAATGGAAAAAAGCAGATATAGAAACGGCAGATAAAATGCTGGCTGTAATTGGCAAAGAAGACTGGAGGGATGTAAACACAGAAGATATAGACCAATTTCCTTGTACTGACCTACGAACAATTGACCGTCTCTGGGTAAAATACAGCAATGGACGCTTTGGTTTTTCTGTGCAGAAGCGAATTTGGCAGAGTGTAGGGGGTCAACCAGGCGTAAGGGATTATGACATCTTGAAAAAGTTTGGTGATACCGTGGGCTGGCGTGTGAATAATAGTTGGTTATATGACGAGAACTTACAGTTCAGTCCCCATGCCCCCCAGGGGCATCTCCCTTTAGTGATTGTACGGCCTGATAGAGGTGAGAGGTTTGAATCTCTTCTCTCGCGTCGAGACTTGTAAAATGTAACATATAAAGGTTTCAGCAGAATGTAACGATTTACAACAGAGGCAAAATCCACGAAGTCTTGCGGGTTCTACGTTGACCATACCTGGCACCGCCCCAAAGCCAAAGAAGCTATCTGGGGATTAAAACAATTAGCCAAGACAAACTTGTCAGCCACCTCATGTACTTCCCCCTCCGGCGCTTCCCACTGCGCCCAAGGTAGAAGCATTTGTCCTGGTGATGACTTTTTCGGTTTTCCCTTAACACTCAATCCCGCTAACAACCGACTTCCCCAATGATTTCGCTTTTCAGGTTTTTGTTGAGGGCGATATTTTTTGCAGAATCCGCGATACTTTGCCGCACATTCCTCTAATGTTTTCCCCAAAGATAAAAATTAGGACTTACGCTTTCTTTAGGGCACAGTCACTACCTGTAGGGGCACGGCATTGCCGTGCCCCTACCATAAATGGCGTTTGTGTGTAAGTCAGCCCTGAATTAAAATACTCGAAGAGAAGCCGCTCCGCGTCTACGGGCTAAGAGCTCGCGTCCCGTTAAAACGGGTTAATAACCTTATACAATAATTCAGTAAGCTTTAGCTTACTTGAGCTTTGAGCCTGAAATTTATTTCAAGGCTCTCAATTTGAAATTCTGAAATAACGACATAATAACCCTGATTGCTACCCATAAAAATGGTTAACTTATAGCAATTACCATAGCGGTTAGGACGCATCATTTGGTAAAGACGCGCCATGGCGCGTCTCTACAATAGTTCGTTTGTCCTAATCGATGTGTCTACTGCTATATAGCAGTAGCAAGACAGGTGAGGACATGTTTTTCTGTTCCCTTTTCCCTTTTCCCTTTTCCCTTTTCCCTCTTGGGATCAACTGATGTCCTAACGTATCCTCGTAGTGCTATATCTAATAGTTTAGCTAGGAATAAGAATGCGATCGCGCCAATTCTGCTATCAGGGGTTGATAGTGAAAACTGGAGAAGGGATGATAATCATGGCTCGCCTGAACCGTCATTTTACACAATAACCGAAACTGGAGAGGTGTCGGCGTTTTATTGACACGTTCTACCTGTACCTCTAGGTTTAACTTTTGTCGAATTAACTCAAACAGTTCTGCCAGCAAATATCGGGGACAATAGCCGACAATGTAGTGGTCTTCTGTGGTTAAAATTAAAGCATCAGACTCATCATTATTTTGCAATTGATGAGCTAACCCTAATTTTTCAGTCGGTTCAAACTGATTAATCCGCTCAATGGCACAGCTTGGTAAATGTCGCAGCCCATGGGAGAAAAAATATAAATGATACTGTCCTTGTGCATTAACTTCCGGACAAGGAAAAACAGCGAGTGTATCGGTTTCTCGTTCTCCACCACTGCGGGCTAAAATTGCCATGGGGTCATGTTCATCGTTGGGAATATTTAACCATTCCATAAAACGGGAATAATCCGGACGCGATCGCGACATTAACCGATTCGCAAAGACGGGGAATAATTGAGTTGATGTATAAACTTCATCTAAGTACGGAAACGAAGACAAGGGATTAAAAGCACATTTGGCTTCCGCCTCTTTCACCCCTTGAGTATAAACAAATTGATAGAGTCTTCCATCAAAGGTTAACCGACCAATCGAGAACCAATAGCGACTAATCGGATCTTGCCAAGCTAAAAATAGTGTTTTTGGTGTCTTCAAGGTCGTCTTTTCCTCAAGCTAAGTAGCCGATGTTGATTGATATCCATAATTTCCTGAGCAAAGTTGCTGGCTTGGGGAGAAATTCGCGATCGGTTAATGCGATTAAAGATGGCTAAAGTATTAGCCTTTTGGATCGTTTCCAGCCGCGCCAACCACACAGAAGCTGCTTGGTGATAGCGATGAGCCACGAGTGAGAACACATCCAACCTGTTTGTACGTCAGTCTAAATCGCTAGAGAATTTCC
>CAKZMA010000545.1 GCA_937127375.1 uncultured Coleofasciculus sp.
CCGTCTGTTCAGCCATCAAATTCGGATACATCGTCTGGAGTCAATTGGTTAAAACTCGCAAGCTTGAAACCATACTGAAAGAACCCACTTGGAACCAAGAGGGTGAACAAGTAGTGCATAAAGATTGTCACTGTTGTGATTACCAGGAACAAGTTAAAGAAGCGATTCCCGGCTTAACGCCACCAGCCAATGCTATCTTCCTCAAACCCAATGAGCGATCGCGAGTGTCCCGAAGTTTGAGTTCTGACTTCAACCAACCCAAACATTGTACCGATTGTCAATATCCCATGCGACTAATAGGTAATAATGATTGGCAATCCCACCTCACTCGTCCCCAAAAAGTGGCACAAACGATAGGCAGTATCCAATTGAAGGGTTGGCAATGTCCGAATTGTCTGGGTATTCACATTCGCACTTATGTGGCGGTTTCCAGTAAGTTTTATCAATGTCCTCACTGTCAAGAATTAACAGTAACTCGTACTAAAAAGATGGTGAAGCAAGCAACAACAAATAGCACGGGTAAATGGCTGATTATTAGCGATTGTCACTGCTGTGATTATCACCAAGAGAAAGCAGAAACAATCCCACGTTTACGCCCTGTTTATAGCAGCACTTCTTCGAGTAGTCGTTCTTCGAGTAGTAGCTACAGTGGTAGTTATGGCAGTTACAGTGGCAGCACAGGTTCCAGTGGGAGTAGTGGTAGCAGTGGTTCCAGTGGTAGCTTCGGTGGTGGTTCTAGTGGTGGTGGCGGTTGCGGTGGTGATTTCTAAAGGGAATGAATACCGCAGCGATTTTGACGGGGGTGATAGTGACGGCGGCGGTGCAGGTGGAGATTGGTAATCGTGATTAAGTTTCTCACATTTCTTATTGAATATTAGAAAGATGAAACAGTTTCTACTTAAAATTAAACCAATTATTTTGGGAGTTTTATTCTGTCTAACGCTTCTCTTTCCTCTTTCTGCCCAAGCCTTAACCGTTGAAGAGGTTCCTAATCCTCAGCAGCTAAATGGTACTTGGGTAACGGATATGGCAGATATTCTCAGTCAGGATACTGAAAGCAAACTCAATCAGATAATTTCCCAGTTAGAAGCGAAAAATGGCACAGAAATTGCGGTGGTGACTTTACCTGAAACCTCTCCGTTGCCATCACCTAAAGCTTTCACCACTAAGTTGTTCAATCACTGGGGAATTGGTAAAGCTGATCAGGACAACGGGGTACTGTTTTTGATTTCCACGGGTGATCGCCGCGTCGAGATTGAAACCGGATATGGTATTGAAGCCATTTTACCCGATGCTCAGGTTGCCAAAATTATCAACACTAAAATTACTCCGCCGTTTAAACAAGGTGACTTTGACGAAGGAACATTAGCTGGAACCCAAGCATTAGTTGTGCAGTTGGGAGGTGAAATAAATTCGACAAATTCTGTACTAAGCGCTGAATCAACTTCTCCTTCTCAAACCCCTCAAGCCCATACTGACTCGACTAGCCACAATACTCGATATTCGGTTGAAAACAAATCCTCTTTAATCAGTTGGTTAGTGATCGTATGTGTCCTATTATTGTTGTCTAGTTTGCCAATTATTCTACTCATAGCGACTAGAAACCATTCGGGAATAAAGCGTCGAATATTGGTAAAACCGGAAGGAAAAACCCGCACTCAAGCACGTCTCCATCGCGATCGCTCTTTACACTGTGCCGATTGTCAGCAGCAATTGGAACGACTTGATGCGATCGCACTAGACTCTAAGCTCACTCAACCGGAAAAAGTGGCGCAAGACATCGGTAGTATTCGATTTGAAGGTTGGCAATGTCCTCGGTGTCATCCTCAGTTAACTGGGCTTGGTGTGCATATTTTTGCTTATGTCTCCGACTCATCAGACTTTGACAAATGTCCCACTTGTCAGGAATTAACTGTCACTCGCAAGATTGAACAGGTACTCAGAGAGCCCACTTGGAACCAAGAGGGTGAACAAGTAGTGCATAAAGATTGTCACTGTTGTGATTACCAGGAACAAGTTAAAGAAGCGATTCCCGGCTTAACGCCACCAGCCAATGCTATCTTCCTCAAACCCAATGAGCGATCGCGAGTATCCCAAAACTTGAATTCCGACTTCAACCACCGACCTATGCATTGTGCTGACTGTAAATATCCCATGCAACTCATCGGTACTGACGATTTGCAATCCCACCTCACTCGTCCTCAAAAAGTGGCAGAAACGATAGGTAGTATTCAACTGAAGGGTTGGCAATGTCCGAATTGTCTGGGTGTTCACATTCGCACTTATGTAGAAAATTACAAGAATTTTTATAAATGTATTTCCTGTCAAGAATTGACGATAACTCGTACTAAAAAGATGGTGACGCGAGCAACAACAAATAGTATGGGTAAATGTCTGATTATTAGCGATTGTCAATGTTGTGATTATCACCAAGAGCAAACAGAAACAATTCCATGTTTACCGACTCCTCCTAGCAGGCGTTCAAGAGATAGCCATTCTTCTAGTAGTAGCTACAGTGGCAGTTATGGCAATTACAGTGGCAGCACATGTTCCAGCGGTAGCAGCGGTTCTAGTGGTAGCTTTGGCGGTGGTTCTAGTGACGGCGGTGGTGCTGGAGGGAGTTGGTAAATCAGACAGTGGCTCGATTTCCACGGACATCCTTTAAGACTCTTTTTTATGATGTATTTTACCTTGTGTTTAATTGGAGAATTAAACCATGAAAGTTTCCAAACTGCAACGCCTAATTGTGGCAAGTCTATTTTGTCTAGCGCTTTGCCTATTTCCTTATTTGAGTTATGCCTTAACTGTACAGGATGTTCCCAATCCGCAACAAGTTAATGGCACTTGGGTGACGGATATGGCAAATATCCTTAGTGATTCTACAGAAACTCAACTTAATCAAATGATTTCTGAGTTAGAAGCACAAAAGGGGATAGAAGTCGCCGTAGTTACTGTGCCAGAAACAGCACCATTGGCTTCGCCAAAAGCATTTACAACAGAGTTATTTAATTATTGGGGAATTGGCAAAATCGGTGAAGATAATGGTGTACTATTTTTGGTGTCAGTTGGCGATCGTCGCGTTGAAATTGAAACGGGTTATGGAGTTGAGCCAATTTTACCGGATGCTCAGGTTGGACAGATTATTGAAGATAAGATTACACCCCGATTCAAACAAGGTGACTTTGATGGTGGTGTATTAGCGGGAACGAAAGCGCTAGTGAAGATTTTACAAGATAAAAACACTCATTCTTTTTCAGCCAATCCTACTGATATATCCCTAGCTGAGATATCCCTAAGTGCTACTCATCGTGGCAGGATTGCGTTAATGGGTGTGGTCGGTATACTATTGTCCTGGATAGGATATCGTCAGTTCAATAAAATCAGTAATCCAATTTATCTTACACCGACAGGGCGATCGCGAGTACAACAAGGATATACACCTGAACGTAAAGCTTATATTTTCGCTTATCTGGTCACGTTTTCTGCTACTTTTGCTCTGGTACTATTTTCTGTAGCGATTACCCCTCTAGCAAATATTGGAGTCTTAATTGGAATAATTGTCACCTCTTTAGCTATTGGATGTAAGCTATTAAAACTGGCAATTAATAAGCTTCACTCGCGCTACAAGACTACTAATCGATCAACAATCATTATCTTCATTATATTCGCAATAGTAACAGGTTTCTGGTCGGTTATCCTAGGGGTTCTGATTTTAATTCCTTTTATTCCTCTTTTCTTGGTGTTTTTTGTCCAGAGTATTATAGGTTATTTAATGGGATACTTATTTGGACAAGTGGGGGTTATTATCAGTTCAGCATTAATTTCCGGAGCAATTATTGCTATTCCTCTTTCTCACCGATTCATGGAACGATACTACTCTCCTCCATCTTGGCTGTGTAACTCTTGTCATTTGTCCTTGAGAAAAGTCAAGTCAACTTTAGTTGCATCTCAGCTCACCAAACCTGAGAAAGTTGCTCAAGAGTTGGGTAGTGTTAGATTTGAAGGTTGGCACTGTCATCACTGTAGCAAAAAAATGCTTTTACGGTTAATTCATATCCGGGCTTATGTTTTAGATTCTCAATCTTATCAAAAATGTCCTCACTGTCAAGAATTAACCGTAACTCGTAGAGAAGCAATGATGCCATATAGCTTAAGTCAACGTTTCATTATTGACGAGTGCAAATGTTGTGATTATTCCCAAGAAAAGGCAGTAATAATCCGTTCAAGTCGTAGTTCTAGTGGCAGTTCAAGTAGTAGCCGTTCTTCCAGTAGTAGCTACAGTGGCAGTTATGGTAGTTACAGTGGCAGCACAGGTTCCAGTGGGAGTAGTGGTAGCAGTGGTTCCAGTGGTAGCTTCGGTGGTGGTTCTAGTGGTGGTGGTGGTGCTGGAGGGAGTTGGTAATTTCTTTAAATTCCATGAAAAGGAAGTAAAACAATGAATAATTTAGATAAGAGAATTCCTGAGTCAATGACGTCAGAGGTTTTAGAATTAGCCTCTCGCAATTATGCGAATCATAGCCAAGCTTACTCCGCCTCCGAACTCATACAAGCGGGTACAGAAGCCCAGATTCCAGGAGAGTTTATTCAACAGGCAATTCAAGAGGTGCGATCGCGGCAAAATCGGCGTCAAAAACAACGCCAAATTCTAGCGACAATTGGTGCAAGTATTCTGGCTGTTAGTGCGATTTGGAGTATCGGGACATATAACTCATTTTCCCGCCATGCTTCTGTGGTTCAGGCTAAATGGGCGCAAGTGGAAAATCAACTTCAACGGCGGGCTGATTTGATTCCTAATTTAGTTCGAGTCACTCAAGCTTACAGCGAACACGAAAAAGAAATTGTGTCTTTGTTGCAGCAATCTCGTCAGGCTTATTTACAAGCGGATACCCCAGAGAAAAAAGCGGCGGCTGTCGAAGAAGTGAATGAAGCAATTAACCGTTTCCAAGACTATGCTGCCAATAACTCTCAGTTACAATCGAGTCAATTATTTACGAACCTTCAGTATGAAATAACCGGGACAGAAAATCGCCTTGCGGTAGAACGGATGCGTTATAATCAGGCGGTACAACAGTACAATCAAACGATTCGGCAATTTCCTAACTCGGTTTTGGCACAGGGGTTAGGGTTTGAGGCGCAATCCTTTTTCCAGGCGACAACCACTGAACCTTAACCAGGACGATTCTCACGCCTAATCTGATTCGTCTGATAAGTTAGGGGATAGGAAGGGCGGGTTTTGCCTGTTCAATTATCACACGCTAGAAAGATTAATCCCTAAACCCGCCCCTACAGGGATGGGAATTTTGTGTCTGGTATCAATAACGTCTCTTGCTTTAAATGTTGAATTATTTGTTATTGCCGATATAGAACGAGTATGTTATCGTGTTGGTTGATTTGAGCTGAATAGCACTGACGTAAGCGTTTTATGAATCGATGTAATACATCCATAGATTTATAGTCAGCGCTGAGGTGTTTATGGCGCTAAAGCGCAACTACAAGCGCAACTACAAGCGCAACTACAAGCGCAACTACGAATGAAGCTAGCTTAGATCAGTAGTATTCGCCTTTATTGCGTGACTTTATCGCATTCATGCCGTCCTCAAATTACGACCATTTATTTAATACTATTGAAGAGTTAGTGCTGCATCATTCTCCTAGTGGTGCAGAACGGGAAATTGATCAACTTCTGATCAGTCGATTGCAAGGCTTAGGCGTTGAATCGTGGCAGGATCGAGCTGGGAATATTATTGCTAAAATTCCGGGTCAAACCTCTGAGCGATCGATTGCGATTACCGCTCATAAAGATGAAATTGGCGGTATTGTTAAATCGATAGACGAACTGGGACGAGTACAAGTCCGCAAACTCGGCGGCTCATTTCCTTGGGTGTATGGGGAAGGAGTTGTCGATTTATTGGGTGATAATCAAACCTTGAGTGGCATTCTTTCGTTTGGATCACGTCATGTTTCCCATGAATCGCCCCAAAAAGCTCAACAAGAAACCGCTCCCCTACGTTGGGAAGAGGCTTGGGTGGAAACGAAATGTACTCTGGCTGAACTTGTCGCCGCTGGGGTGCGCCCCGGAACGCGCATGGTTGTGGGTAAACACCGCAAGCGACCCATACGCCTCAAGGATTACATTGCCAGTTATACCTTGGATAACAAAGCCTCTGTTGCTATTCTGTTGAGTCTTGCTGAACAGGTTAAAACTCCGGTTGTGGATACCTATTTAGTGGCGTCGGCGAAGGAAGAAGTTGGCGCAATTGGCGCGTTGTATTTCAGCCAAAATCACTCGCTTGATGCTTTAATCGCCCTAGAAATTTGTCCTCTCTCCTCAGAATACCCCATTGAAGATGGGGAAGCACCTGTACTGTTGTCTCAGGATGGCTACGGGATTTACGATGAAGGACTCAACTGGGAACTGCGACAGGCAGCAAATGGGATTGGTGTTCCCTTACAGCTTGCCACAATTAGTGGGTTTGGTAGCGATGCGTCTATTGCCATGAAGTTTGGTCATGTTTCCCGCGCCGCCTGCTTGAGTTTCCCGACACAAAACACCCATGGCTATGAGGTGGC
>CAKZMA010000546.1 GCA_937127375.1 uncultured Coleofasciculus sp.
AACAAAACAACGAAACCCGCCCTTCTCCACCACCAGATCACGAAATCTATCCTAATCCTTAACGCGATCGCATCCATTAATCGAATGTTATTGGTGACGCAGGGCGGGTTTTGGATAAATGTTATTGGTTTTCCCGTCAATTTTGTCCCTAAACCCGCCCCTACAGATTAATCGAATGTTATTGGTGGGCTAGGGCGGGTTTTGTATGAATGTTATTGGTTTTCCCGTCAATTTTGTCCCTAAACCCGCCCCTACATATTCATTTATTGAAAAATTCCACCTTTCTCTATAAAATCTGGGATAATTAAACGATGCCATTCTAGTTTGATCAACTCAGTATTACCAAATTTCTGACCCAATACATCCACCGAACTGGTATTTTCCGTGATGATCCCAACCAGAATGCGGATTGAACCGATGTGACTACAAATCATAACTTTATTCACGTCACTGGTTTGTGTCACCTGAGCCAGATCAATCAAAAACGAGAAAATTCGTTGGGCTAATTGGGCATAACTTTCGCCATTTTCTGGTGCATAATTTAAATCGCCAGCCGCATATTCGGGAATAAATCGGAGTTTGCAACCTTCTAAAACACCCAAATTACGTTCATTCAGTCGCTTATCTTTGTGGATGCTGCTCACGCTAATATTGCCGTTATTTATAGCAATATCTAACGTTTTATAGGCACGTTTTAATCCAGAGGCAAAAGCTAAACTGTACTCTGGATCAAGTTGAGTTCCTAATACCCTAGCTTGTGCTTCGCCTTGCGGCGTTAAGTCTACATCCTGAGAACCCGCAATTCGCTTTTCGGCATTGACGGTACTTTGAGCATGACGGAAGATGTGTAAAGTTACCGGAGTTGCTAAAATCAAAGGGTGCTGTAGGTGGTTGCGGATGTCTTGCCAACTGAGAATTTTGTCATTTGCCATGCGTCACTTGTCCTTTGAGGCAATCGGGAACAGGGAATGGGGAATACCCCATTTTAATGCGTCATACTACTATTTAGCATTTAGGTGAACGTCTTACACAAAAGTAATACACCCTAAGATACTCGACGCAACGACTAATCATGCGAAACATCATCAAAAAAAATCGCCCATTTTCTCTGAAAACTGTTCTAATTGTTCCCTTCGTTTTACAAATTATTACTGCTGTGGGATTAGTCGGATATTTGTCCTATCGCAGTGGGCAAAAAGCCGTTGAAGATCTGGCAAACCAATTACTTGAAGAAACCGCCGAACGAGTCAGCGATCGCGTCAACAGTTATTTTGCCCAATCTCGTCAATTTATTGCCCTGAATCAATTGGCGGTTGAACAAGGGGATTTAGATCTAACCGATGTTGATCAAGTTTACAGGCGACTCTGGCAGCAAATACAGGTCTTTGATGCTCCGACTGCACTGGGCTATACGAGTCCCACAGGAGTGCATATTGGGGTGGGACGGGATAAGTTAGGTCTAATTTCTCCTCCAGGTTCTTATATTAAATCTGAGTTAAAAGGGACTGCCCCAGGAACGCGAATCTATTCTCTACTTGATCAAGCGGGTCAAGTGATTAAAACGCTTCAAACACTGCCCAACTGGGACCCCAGAAAACGCTCCTGGTATCAAGAAACCCTTCAGAAAAACACCCAGATTTGGACAGAACTTTATCCGTATGTCGGGCTACCTGTTGCCGGGATAGATCTATCTGCTCCCGTTGGTCGAAACGGCGTTTTTAAAGGCATATTCAATTCTGTTTTTATGCTTAATCACATTAGTTCGTTCCTGGAAGAATTAGACATTTCTAGCTCTGGACAAGTATTCATTATAGAACGTTCTGGAAATTTAGTCGCCACCTCAACGCAAGAACAGGCTTTTGTAAAAAATATTCAGGGCAAACAACTAATCCGACTCAAAGCCACTGAAAGTCGTGAGCAGTTAACGCGGACGACGATGCAAGCTTTACTCAATCAAGAGGATAATCTGGCATCAATTCAAAACGCAAATTTTACCTTTATCGGTGATAATTCTATCCCAACCTTATCCCAACGCCATTTTGTTCACGTTGAGCCCTATCAAGATGACTATGGCTTGGATTGGTTGATTGTCTCGGTTGTGCCAGAGTCGGACTTTATGACGCAAATTTATGCGAATACTCGCACGACAATTATCCTGTGTATCGCCACTCTCATTATCGCCACAGGATTGGGTATTATCACTGCCCGTTGGGTGACTCAACCGCTACTTAAATTAAACCAATCTGCCCAAAAACTTGCTCAAGGAGAATGGGACAACCCTATTGTAATCCAGCGCCACGATGAAGTCGGAGAATTAGCGAACTCCTTTGCTCAGATGGCAACTCAACTGCAAACCTCGTTTACTGAACTTCAGACTCTAAATACGGCATTAATTGAGAGTGAAAACCGCCTGAACCAAATCCTAGAAGCGATTCCAGTTGGGGTATCCGTTCATGATATTAGCGGACAAATTATCTACGCCAATCAGACATCAAAGCAACTCTTGGGGATGGAAACGTTACCGGAAGCGACAACCGCAGACTTATCGGTAACCTTTCATGTTTATCAGATGGGAAGTGAAGACTTGTATCCTGTCGAACAAATGCCTCTGGTTCGGGCATTTCAGGGTGAAAAAGTGAGAGTTGATGACATAGAAATTCGCTTACCCGATCGCAGGATTCCTCTAGAAGTCTATGGCACCCCAATCTGGGATAAAACCGGAACCATTGTCGCCGCGATCGCCACATTTTTTGATATCACGGAACGTAAGCAAACGGAGCAGATTTTAGCCGACTATAACCAGACTTTAGCGACTCAAGTTCGGGAACGAACAGTAGAACTCAATGAAGCCCAACGCCTCGCTCATTTAGGCAATTGGTCATTTGATGTAAACAGTCATAAAATTGTTTGGTCGGATGAGATTTTCCGCATTTACGGACGTGATCCGAGTCAAGGTGAACCCAGCTACGAACAGCTTGTGCAACAAATCCATCCCGATGATGTTGCCCTGTTTCAGCATTATGTTGAACAAGCCATTACCCAAGGAAAATCCTACGAAAATGAAATGCGAATTTTGCTGAGTGATGGTTCAATGCGGTATGTTTTTGGCAAAGGAGAAGCCGTGTTTAATTCATCAGGACAGGTGGTTCAACTGTTTGGCACGGTGCAAGATATTAGCGATCGCAAATTGATCGAGCAACAGTTACGGGAGAGTGAAGAAAAATTCCGCCAATTGGCAGAAAATATCCAAGATGTTTTCTTTATTCTCTCCCACACCGGAGAAATGCTCTATATCAACCCCGCCTACGAACAAATTTGGCAGAGAACTCGCCAAAGTTTGTATGACAATTCTCGTTCTTGGTTAGACTCAGTTTTCCCAGAAGACTATCCATCAATGGTTGCTGCGATGGAACAACAATTACAGGATGCCACTGACTTTGATCAAGTCTATCGAATTACTCGACCCAATGGAGAAATCCGTTGGATTCGCGCTCGTTCATTTCCGGTTCCTCATCAAAATACTTACCGCTTTGTCGGGATTGCGGAAGATATTACCGATCGCAAACAAATCGAACTGGCATTAACAGAAGCCAAAGACGCGGCTGAAGCAGCGAACCGGGCGAAAAGTACATTCCTGGCGAATATGAGTCACGAATTGCGAACCCCCTTGAACGCGATTATGGGGTTTACTCAATTGATGCAGCGCAGTAGCACGTTTCCGGCTGACTATCAAGAGAATGTTGATATTATTTACCGCAGTAGCGAACATCTGCTCACCCTAATCAATCAGGTATTAGATTTATCCAAAATTGAAGCGGGACGGATCACCCTAAATGAAACCGTTTTTGACCTGTATGCCTTGTTGCACGACGTAGAAAAATTGTTTCAAATTAAGGCAAGGGACAAGGGATTACAGTTACTGTTTGATTACTCCGATCAAGTGCCTCAATATGTACAAACCGATGTGGTGAAACTGCGCCAGGTGTTGATTAATTTACTCTCGAATGGCTTTAAATTTACTCAGGAAGGCGGGATATCGGTGAGAGTTTCACGGGGTATCGATGCCGGGGAAACGTCCACAACTAATGAAGCAGACAATATATCCCTCAAGTTTGAAATTGAAGATACAGGCGCGGGAATGGCGGCGGCGGAATTAGAGAATATCTTTGATGCATTTGCTCAAAGTAAAACCGGGAAACAGCATCAGGAAGGAACGGGTTTAGGGTTATCGATTAGCCGTAAATTTGTCCGACTCATGGGCGGTGATATGACAGTGGCATCTCAAGTGGGACAAGGTACTGTTTTTAGGTTTGAAATTAGGGTTAAATTAGCAGACGCCAGACAAGTTCCCAGCCAACAACTGAAACGACTTATTATTGCTTTAGAACCGAACCAACCGCGTTATCGTCTCTTAATTGTTGACGATCGCGTGAATAACCGCCAACTGCTGATCCAACTCCTCAATCCCCTGGGATTTCTCCTCCAAGAAGCGACAAATGGCAAAGACGCGATCGCGATTTGGCAGCGTTGGCAACCTCACTTAATCTTTATGGATATGCGGATGCCGATTATGGATGGGTATGAAGCCACGCAACGAATTAAAGCCACAACTCAAGGGCAAGCTACAGTGATTATTGCCGTCACCGCTAGCAGTCTCGACTCCGAGAAGGCAATTGTTCTCTCCATCGGGTGTGATGGATTTATTCGCAAACCCTTCCGGGATGGGGAGATTTTTGAGGCGATTCACCAGCATCTGGGTGTGAACTATGTTTATGAAGACACAACAACATCAACTCCACCCAGCCAAACCCAAGCCCATTCCTTAACCCCAGACTCTCTAGCTGTCTTACCCGCCGATTGGCTACAGGCTTTTAGTCAAGCGACAATATTGGGTGATATTGAGTTGATGCTGAGTCTGATTGAGGAAATTCGCACCTCTCACGAGTCTCTTGCCAATGCCTTAGCTGAGTTAACCAATCGATTCGAGTTGGAGGAACTATTAACCTTGATCGGCTTGTAGTAAGGGAACCTCAGCTATAAATTCCGTTGGGTTGAGCGAAGTCGAAACCCAACCAATCCCAATGTAGGGGCGCATGGCGTGCGCCCATAAAATCGGTGAGCCAGTAGGGTGGGCATTGCCCACCAGCCATAAGTCATATCATGTCCGGTTGAATACCCATAATTACGGTGAGGGTTAGTAGGGGCTTGGTTACCAAGCCCGATTTACACCAAGCCCGATTTACACCAAGCCCGATTTACACCAAGC
>CAKZMA010000547.1 GCA_937127375.1 uncultured Coleofasciculus sp.
CAACGTTTATCCCTAAACCCGCCCCTACATTACGGCTACTGACTCTAACCAACCGCAAATTCAGTAAACTTACGTTTATAGGGAGCATGAAAAGCCAAGACAATATCTTGCTTAGGAACACCAGCTTCAACTAATTCGTTAGCTACTCCAATTTCTGTTCCATCGCGCTCAATCCAAATCTTTCCCTCCTTAATTTCTACATAGATAATGCAACCAAAGACGCGACTCAACCCTTCCCAACCAATATGCAAAACTTGATAGCGATCGCGCTCTAGATCAAATATGAGTTGAACGTCTGTATTATGGTTTAAACCATTGCCTACATGACGTTTCAGGATGGCTTGCACCAGTTGACGATAGTTTAGTTTATCCATATAAAAATCAAGACTATTTGGAGCAAGGTTATGGAGGAGATGCCCAGGATTAAGGGCGGGTTTTGAACATAGGTTAGCAGTGTTGATTCAAGATTTATCCCTAAACCCGCCCCTACATTACGGCTATATACTCTAACCAACCGCGAATTCAGTAAACTTACGTTTATAGGAGCTGTAATGCATTTAAATTAGGTATTAGTAGCGAGCTTTCTGGCTCGCACTACAAGCATTGCGCCATTGTTAACATTAAGATTTAAATGCCGAACAGCTTACTACTATTCCCTTCTGCCATCTGCCCTCTGCCATCTGCCCTCTGCCTTCTACCATATCTCCGTGGTGCTGAAATACGCCGTCAAAAAGCCGTGAACACCGATCCAGCCATCGCCACCCGCTTTTTACAATAAGGTCAGTTAAACAAATTCTCTACGTTAACGACTGACTATGCAACCCAATAATCCCAATCTGTTTACCGAAAAAGCCTGGGAAGCCCTCGCCCAAACCCCAGAGGTGGTTAAAGCCGCCCAGCAACAACAAATTGAAAGCGAACATTTGATGAAAGCGCTGCTGGATCAAGAAGGGCTGGCAATTAGCATTCTCAATAAAGCCCAAATCCCAGTACAGCGAATCCGGGAAGCCACCGACGCCTTTATCCAGCGTCAACCCAAGGTGTCTGGGAGTAGTTCCTCTATTTATATGGGGCGTAGCCTGGATACCTTATTAGATCGGGCGGATGGCTACCGTAAAGAATTTAACGACGACTACATCTCCGTCGAACATCTGATGTTAGCGTATGTGAAAGACGATCGCTTTGGCAAAAGCTTATTTCAGGAATTTAAACTAGACGAACAAACACTGAGAAATACGATTACCCAGATTCGGGGGAACCAAACTGTGACTGATCAAAACCCAGAAGGCAAATACGAAGCCCTAGACAAATATGGACGGGATTTAACCGAAGCCGCTAGAGATGGTAAACTTGACCCCGTGATTGGGCGAGATGATGAGATTCGCCGCACGGTACAAATCCTCTCCCGTCGCACCAAAAATAACCCCGTTCTAATTGGGGAACCCGGAGTGGGTAAAACCGCGATCGCAGAAGGATTGGCACAGCGAATTGTCGCCGGCGATGTGCCCCAATCCCTGAAAGATCGGAAATTAATTGCCTTGGATATGGGGGCGTTAATCGCCGGGGCGAAGTTCCGAGGCGAATTTGAAGAACGCCTGAAAGCAGTTCTCAAAGAAGTCACCGACTCCAAAGGACAAATCATCATGTTTATTGATGAAATCCATACCGTTGTCGGTGCAGGGGCGACTCAAGGATCGATGGATGCGGGGAATTTACTCAAACCCATGCTGGCTAGAGGCGAGTTGCGCTGTATTGGTGCGACAACTTTAGATGAGTATCGCAAATATTTAGAAAAAGATGCCGCATTAGAACGGCGTTTCCAACAAGTCTTCGTCGATCAACCCAGTGTCGTGGATACCATCTCCATCCTCAGAGGGTTAAAAGAACGCTACGAAGTTCACCACGGCGTTAAAATCTCCGATAGCGCCTTAGTCGCCGCCGCCACCCTCTCTACCCGGTATATTAGCGATCGCTTCCTCCCAGATAAAGCCATTGATTTAGTCGATGAATCCGCCGCCCGCCTGAAAATGGAGATTACCTCCAAACCAGAAGAACTCGATGAAATCGATCGCAAAATCCTACAACTGGAAATGGAGAAACTGTCCCTGCAAAAAGACAGTGATCCAGCCTCCATGGAACGCTTAGATCGCCTGGAACAAGAACTGGCAAACCTCAAAGAAGCCCAACGCACCTTAAACGCCCAATGGCAATCGGAAAAAGACGTTCTGGATCGGATTCAAGGGATTAAAGAAGAAATTGACCGGGTGAATATAGAAATCTCTCAAGCTGAACGGGAATACAACCTAAATCGGGCGGCTGAACTCAAATACGGGAAACTCGCCCAGTTACAAAAATCCCTGCAATCCTCGGAACAACAGCTAAACGATACCCAAACCAGTGGCAAATCCCTGTTGCGGGAAGAAGTCACCGAGTCTGATATTGCCGAAATTATCTCCAAGTGGACGGGAATTCCGATCAGCAAACTGGTAGAATCCGAAAAAGAGAAACTGCTACAACTCGAAGACGAACTGCATCAACGAGTCGTCGGACAAGAAGAAGCCGTTACTGCTGTCGCCGATGCGATTCAGCGATCGCGTGCAGGATTAGCTGACCCCAATCGTCCCACGGCTAGCTTCATTTTCCTCGGTCCCACGGGTGTGGGGAAAACCGAATTGGCAAAAGCCCTCGCCGCCTATCTGTTCGACACCGAAGACGCCTTGGTGCGGATTGATATGTCGGAATACATGGAAAAACACGCCGTCTCTCGCCTAATTGGTGCGCCTCCTGGCTATGTGGGTTATGAAGAAGGGGGACAGTTAACCGAATCGATTCGGCGACGCCCTTATGCGGTGATTCTCTTTGATGAAATCGAGAAGGCACATAATGATGTGTTCAATATCATGCTGCAAATCCTGGATGATGGTCGCGTCACCGATGCTCAAGGGCATACAGTAGACTTCAAGAATACCGTAATTATCATGACCAGTAATATTGGGTCACAGTACATTCTTGACTTAGCTGGTGATGACACCCACTATGACGAAATGCGGGGACGAGTCATGGATGCGATGCGAACCAGCTTCCGTCCGGAGTTCTTGAACCGGATTGATGAAGTGATTATCTTCCACGCCCTGCAAAAACACCAGTTACGCCATATCGTCTCCCTACAAACTCAGTTACTGGAAACACGCCTAGCCGAACGGCAAATGTCACTGAAGCTATCGGAAGCCGCGATCGATTACTTAGCTGAAGTTGGGTATGATCCGGTGTACGGCGCACGTCCCTTGAAGCGGGCGATTCAGCGAGAATTAGAAACCCAGTTGGCTAAAGCCATGCTGCGGGGTGAGTTTAGTGACGGCGATACCATATTTGTGGATGTGGAGAACGAACGGCTGACATTCAAGCGCTTACCTGCGGAGTTGTTAACCACTCAATCCGGTTAAGCACCATTGTAGAGACGTTGCATGCAACGTCTGGAACCTAAATTATGTGTCCTAACAGCCATGGCGGTTGCTATAAGACTTGTAAAAAGCCTCAATCCCTGGCTGTTGCCTCTTTATACCGGAATCCGATCAAAATAACATCGCCGTCGCAACGCCTGTCGTAGTAGCACCTGATACTTTTGCTCCTCTATCATACAAGCGCCAAAGCGAGCCAAGTGAGGATTCATCATTTGTACATCAAACAACAAAAAGCCGCGCGATCGCAACCGCTCGACTAATTTGACTAACGCCACCTTCGAGCCTTCGGGAATCCGGTAAAACATGGATTCGCCAATAAACGCGCCGCCAATCAGAATCCCTAAAATCCCACCCGCGAGTTCATTTCCTTGCCACGTTTCAAAGCTATACGCCCAACCTTCCCGATAAAGCAACCAATAAATTTCCTGGAGTTCCGGAGAAATCCAGGTGCTTTCCCGATTGGCACAACCTGCGATAACTCCTTTAAAGTCTCGGTTAATTGCCGTGCTAAACCGCTTCTGATTGAGAACCCGTTGTAGAGATTTAGGATAGCGAAACCGCTCGTCTAAAGGAATGATTGCTCGCTGGCGACTAGAGTACCACTCTAGTGATCCGGTTTCATCCGCCATCAAAAAATAGCCTTGAGCATATCCTTGAATTATTGTCGGAATATTTAACTCCATAGCACTAGAACTCGGTTGAGATTCCCTGTTCTCGAATTGCTAAACACCATTTTAAGATTTCCCTGATCAGACATAATTTCGCTATGCTTAAAAGTGACATCTCCCTGATTAAATCAAAGATTACTTTCTCAATGCCGAACAGATTATGTCCCCAGAATAGTAGCTTTCCCATCCCGCAAATGAACGTTTTGACTGTAGACAGCTAACTTTTGAGATTTTATGGCTGAACCCATACCCCCAGTTACCCTTCCCCCTGCTGAAAATGCCCAGCAGGAAGGAAAATGGTTGCGAGACGCTTTGGTGTACTGGCTGGATCATGAATTTTTACCAGAACCAGCCAATCAGGACATTGCCGATCGCGCCTCCCAAATCTTTGTCCGCCAACGGTTAGAAGGCGAAAACGATGTCGGTTCTTTGGTCATTGCCATTGTCACCGAAATGCAGGCTTTTGACTTCCGAGAAAGCTTCTATAGTGAATTCGCGATCGCCAACGCGGTTAGTGATTTGCTCCTCGACAGTCTGGGTATTGACCGTTGCTGTGGGAATTAGTCATCAGTCATTGGTCTTTTGTCCTTTGTCTTTGGTTAAGAACGATTGACCAATGACCCAACTCTACCAACTCGACTTGACTACTCCTGGTAGTAATCCTTTATGCGCCCATTCCCTCAGCACATGGCGAGATAGACCAAAATCCCGATAGTAGCCTCGGGGACGCCCGGTTACCCAACAGCGATTCCGTACCCGATTCGGCGCACTACTGCGGGGTAACTGTTGGATCTTCCGGTGAATCTCTAGTTTCTCAGCCGGAGAGGACGCATTATCAAACTGTTCTTTCAGTGCTGCTCGCTTAGCCGCATACTTCTCAACCAGCTTCTGGCGCTTTTTCTCGCGCTCAATCATTCCTTTTTTAGCCATGAGTCTTTGGCGTTTCCCTAAATAAAGACACTGTTTCCTATCTTATCGAATTTTTTCATTCGTCTTATGTCATTCGTCCTTTGTCATTCGTCCTTTGTCATTCGTCATTGGTCATTCGTCATTGGTCATTCGTCCTTTGTCATTGGTTGATTAGGAAATCACTCCCCCAGCTCCCCCTGCTCCCCCATCATCCCTCAAATCCTAGCGCTGGGACATAAATCAGCCAGTACGCAAGCATTGCACTTCGGCTTCTTCGCCTGACAAATTGCCCGACCATGGTAAATTAGGCGAATTGACCAGTTTTCCCAGTCTTCCACAGGCAACAGTCGCATTAAATCACGTTCGATACGAATGGGGTCACTATGTTCCGTCAAACCCAGACGCTGAGTCAAGCGCTTGACATGAGTATCCACCGTCACTCCCTCGTGGATATCAAAAGCATTGGCTAGCACAACATTGGCAGTTTTGCGAGCTACACCGGGTAACTTGATCAGCAGTTCGATACGTCTCGGAATCTGACCGCCAAACTCGGCGACGATCATCCGACAAGCGCCTTGAATATTTTTCGCCTTATTGCGATAGAATCCAGTGGGACGCACCAAGGCTTCCAGCACCTCAATATCCGCTTGTGCGATCGCTCTAGCATTAGGAAATTGGCGAAACAATTCCGGTGTCACCTGATTCACTCGTTCATCCGTACATTGGGCTGAGAGAATCGTCGCCACCAGTAACTGTACAGGAGTGTCGTAGTTGAGCGTACAGTGAGCATCCGCATAAAGTCGCTTCAGGCGAAGCAAAATCTCCAATGCCCGTTGCTGTTTCGCTGACCATTTACGGGTGATGCTCATTCCAAACTCAGACGTAGCATACTATGTCTATTTATTTAACACTAAGTCAGGGCGGGTTTAGTCGCATCTGGGTGAGAAAAGAAACGATAATAGTGAAACCCGCCCCTACATACGCACCAGATTCCTTTGAGCCTAGTGTTGGGTCAAAACTATTTCATTGAAACAAATTTTGCACCCAACTTGAGGGAACTAAATTTGCCGTATCTCGCACAATCAAGAAAAGTCCTAACCCCAAAAGCAAGACCAATCCAGTTTGCATGATATTTTGCTGAACTTCTGTGGGGATGGGTTTACCGCGAATTCCCTCGATCGCTAAAAATGCCAGTTGACCCCCATCCAGCGCGGGTAAGGGCAAGATATTAATAATCGCCAAATTGATGCTAATCAACGCCGCAAACTGAAACAGATTTCCCGCATCAGAACGGGCAATATTCGCGCCAATTGCCACAATCGCTACCGGACCGGATACTTGTTCTGCTGTTTCACCAAAGTTGCTAATTAGTTGACCAAAACCCTTGGCAATTTCCGTACTCAGGCGCTGATATTGGTCAGCCGCAATCGTAAACATCTCGAAAAGTCCGTCAGCATAGTTGCGGACTATTTCACCATTGGGTGCCAGTTGTACGCCAATTCTACCTTTGCCATCGTCTCCGGGTTCTGGCGTCACGTCCAGGGACAAGGTTTGTTCACCCCGCTTAATCGACAGTTCTAGGGGTTGGTTGGGAGAGTTTTGAATTTCGGTCATTAGGGTAAGGATTGCATCCCGACTCGCTCCCAAGGGTTGATCCTCAACCGCTAAGATAACATCACCGGGTTTAATTCCCGCTTGTTTTGCCACTAAGCTACTTTCTGCGGCAATTTCTGGAACCCTGACTCCAAGCTGATAATTGAAATCAGTAATTCCCACTGTTCCCACCTGCACCACCAGTAAAAAGTAAGCAAAGATCAGGTTAGCAATGACTCCAGCACTAATTACAATCGCTCGGTCTAAAACGGGTCGATTGCGAAGTAAATTTGGGTCATCCGGCGGGATATCGCTATCGGGGTCATCATCGGGGAAACCCACAAATCCGCCCAAGGGGAAAGCGCGGATCGCATATTCCGTATCAGGTCCTTGGTATTTCCACAGAACTGGACCAAAACCCAGGGAAAAGCGATTAGCATAAATTCCCTGCAAACGAGCTGCCATAAAGTGACCCAGCTCATGCACCACAATCAAAACCGCCAAGACTGCGATCGCCGCCAAAATTGACATAAGAAGTAATGTAACGATTGCTTGCGTCCTTTCTATTGTACGTTGCCGTTTTCAATACTTGGGAAGATGTTAGCGTTAGCGTTAGCCAACCGGGGCAAAACTCCGAAGATAAAGGAGTTCTCTGGTTAATTGTTGCACTTAGGCTGGGCAGGTTTAGTCGCCTTTGGATGAACAAAGAACGATAAAAGTCAAACCTGCCCCTACAGAAAACATCTATCGCGTTCAAGCCAAGGTAGGTTAAGGCTCATAACACCTCCCGTCCCATATAGGAATGTAGAACCTCTGGTATTTTCACTGTACCGTTAGGTTGCTGATAATTCTCTAAAATTGCCGACATGGTGCGCCCAATGGCTAATCCCGATCCATTCAAGGTATGGACAAACTGAGTTCCTTTTTTGCCCGTTTCCTTAAAGCGTAGACTACCCCGTCGCGCTTGGAAATCACCGCAATTAGAACAACTCGAAATTTCACGGTATTTTCCCGAAGCAGGAAGCCACACTTCTAAGTCATAGCATTTTGTGGCAGAGAATCCCAAATCTCCAGTACAGAGTTCAATAACCCGATAAGGGAGTTTTAACGCCTCTAAAATTGCCGCCGCATCCTGCACCAGCTTTTCATGTTCAGCTTCCGAGGTACTCGGATGAACAATTTTGACCAGCTCAACTTTATTAAACTGGTGCAGTCGAATCAATCCTTTAGTATCTCGTCCATAACTCCCAGCTTCTCGGCGAAAGCAGGGTGTATAGGCGCAGTGATAAATAGGGAGTTGGGAGGCGTCTAAAATTTCGTCACGGTAAAGATTAGTTAAGGGGACTTCCGCTGTGGGCGAAAGCCATAGATCATCGCTATCACACTTGAAGCTTTCTTCGGCAAATTTGGGCAGTTGACCCGTTGCCGTTAATGAGCGGCTGTTGATCAGTATCGGTGGGCTCACTTCCACATAGCCTGCGGCAATTTGTCGATCTAGCATAAAACTAATCAACGCCCGCTCTAAGGCAGCACCGACACCGATTAGACTCACAAAACGACTTTGTGCCACTTTTACCGCCCGCTCAAAATTGAGAATACCGAGGGTTTCGCCAATTTCCCAATGGGGTAAAATCTTGTCATTCTGGGGAATATACTCGTCACCCCAACGGCGCACCTCGACATTTTCCGCTTCACTCTGACCAACGGGAGTTGAGGGACTGGGTAGATTGGGTAGGGAGAGTAATAGCGCCTCAATTTCTGCTTTAAGTTCTTTTTCTTGAGGTTCTAGTTCACTAATTTGGGTTTTAACCTGATTGCCTTCTTCTCGCAGTTCTTTGATTTCCGGCGCATCAGGGGAACTCCCGGCTTTAATTTTTTGACCGATGAGTTTCCCAATTTCGTTACTACGGGCTTGCAGGCGACTACGAGAGGTTTCTAGTTCCCGTTGACGCTGATTCAAGTCCAAAATGGGCTGGAGGTCATACTGACCCGCCCCGCGTTTTTCTAGGCGTTCTTGGACGCTTTGGGGATTTTCTCGGATTTGCTTTAGGTCAAGCACAGATTTTTATGGATACTGGGCAAAAAGGACAAATGACGAAGAACGAAGGACGAATGACGAATGACGAATGACAAATCACCGATTAATGCGATTGAACAGCCAAATGGCAATGGCGATACCCGCAAAATGAGCCGTAATTGTGTTGATATTCGCCTGTACCAAGAATAAGTCTAAGGGTCGCACGAATCGGTTGGCGTCATACACTGTCAAGCCAGAGGGTTGGGAAATCGAGCGGATCACAATGCTGCCGATGATGGCTTGGGCACCCACAATCGTCAATAACATGCCCGCCATATTGACGATTAATCCTAGCCTAATGGTTTTAAGGGTATCGGCTTTGCTGGGTCGTGTTTCGGTATTGCCAACGAGTAACTGTTGGGAAATGCGAGTATAGCGCCATGCGATGTAGACACCCACACCCAATGTAACTAACCCACATATTGCTAAAAATATACCGAACCCAACACCCTGTTTATCTTCCGTCGGTCCAACGGTACGACCAGCGATTCCGGTGAGCAAGATCCCCAGCGACACAACTCCGAGGACTAATTGTACCCACAAAGCAATTCTGCCAAAGGTACGCAGCACCAAGGCGATGCGCTGGAGAGGGGTGGGTAGTGAGGACGTATCGGGCAATTCTCGCATTGGGACTCGAATCCGTGAGTGACACCTATTTCATATTTAACCAGGAGAACTAGAAAACTGTTGTTTGTGCAAGCGAAACGCTAACTCCGACGAATCTTTGCCACTGATTATAAATTTTCATAATCTTTCGCTTATTCCTCAGTGAACTTTTAATCGGGGTTGTGCGTCTGTTAGGTCAGGTATAAAGCCAAAGCCAAGCTTTAGCCCTACGGTGGGAACCTCATTGTCACGTCAGCTCATGGAGGAAGCGTATGGAACCGAATTGGAAACAACGTTTATCCTACGCCATCTGTGCCATCGCTTTAGTCTGGAGTTTGTCGTTGTACAAAAATCAGGTCAGCACGAATCCCCTATCTGCAGCTCAACAACACTGGCAGGCGATCGCAACGGCTAATCCCGATCTGTTAATCTATGGCTACAGTGATCATGCTGTTCTTAAGCGCTCCTACAATGTACCTGATGTGAATGAGACCTATCAGGGGCTCTCCATCTACTCAGCTTGGCAGGACTTTTTCCGCCAGTATGATATCAAAGACTTTCAGGTACTCGAGCAACAACGGCGCGATCGCACGGTTAAAGCTCAAATTCAGATCACCGCCAAATCTGATCAGGGACTGATGGTGGTTTGGTCAATGTCTTACCAGGCTGATTTCGATCAAACAGGTAAGATTATTAAAGAAGTTTGGCAGACGAATCCAGAACTGGGTGTTTAACTAACGTTTTCCAGACCCCTCCGGAAATAGGGTAGCATCTCCAAGTCGTGAAAAATAGACGGTCTGAAACCCCCTTAGGGAAAACGTTAAGGAATTGAAAACAAAATATTGCGGACTATTGCTCAATAAGCTAGTAGAAATTATTAATGCTAGCAATGCGATCACGCACTCAGGTTGCACACTAAGGGGACGATTTTCCCCAGATCTGGACTTGGACGCCTCGATTTTTTTGGAAAATTACTCCATTACTTAGCTAAAATTGATGGAGATTATTCAGTGCTGTTGCATCTGCCGTAACCAAACTAACGAGTGCATTAGACGACCTCAATACTTTGAGGTTATAAAGTACCAGAGGAATGAGCAAACCGAAATTGCTCATTGTTGATCGATACATTGCAGCAAAGATTTTCAGGGTGTTGAAACCATGGTTAGTTTTAGGAAAACTTTGCCATGCAAATCTGACTTACTGGGATATTCAGCGGACTATGCAGATGAAATTTGAGGATATCTATCAGTTTTTTCAAGACCCTCCTCCCAACTATCTCAACAAGGAATTAGCCGTATGTTATGTGTTGTCTGTCCTCATAGAAGGGGAATCCTATGGCACCCACCTGATCCAACAACTCGAACACGAATACCCAACCTATCGACTGTCTGATACAGTTCTTTACAGCGCCCTAAAGTTTCTGGAAGAAGCTGGGGCAATCACTGGGTATTGGAAAAAAGTGGAAGGACGAGGACGCCCCCGTCGTATGTATCAGATCTCTAGCGAGTGGCGGGATAAAGCCCGCGAACTAGCAGGGTTTTGGCGTCGCTATATTACTCAGGAGAAACAAGCAATATAGCACATTTCGGCAGAATTACACCATCAGTAAAAACCAGATCCAACTCAAGTTCGGTGCAAACACTGGTTTGTGGGGTGAACTGATGGTCAGTTTCTGCCGTCATGTACGGGTTCTTCGGCTAAATGAGTTATTATTGTCAACGACAGGGGAGCTGTTGAGTCTCTTACGACTCAACTGTTGAATCATGATCGGTTCACCCCAGTAAAGTGGTAAGCCAAGGATAACTGTTGTTGGTCAATATCTGTGAGTACACCAATTCTGTCTTCCACATTCCTGCTGACTTTGTTGTTAGCAGTAGGTTTGTTCTTTTTCATCCGTGCTTCGGTTAAAGACCGAACCCAAAAAGTTCAACTCATTGCCCAAGAACCCGAAGCCTCCCTCTTAGAACGGTTGCAGAACTATTTTGATCAAAGGGCATACCGGGTAGCTGCGGTTGACCCAGCCACGGGTCAAGTGACATTTCAGGGTTTTGTCCGACCCAGTTGGTTTATGGCTATCTTTTTAACCGCACTCGCTGCCTGTGGTATTCTTTGCCTATCATTGGTTCTATCCATACTGTACCCAAACCTATCCCAGGTTTTCCTGGGGCTAGTTGTTCTGGCTCCTGTGGCTGGCATTTTTTACTGGAAAGGTGCGGGACGCGATGAACAGGTGTTCCTAAAAGTTGAACCTTTGCCGAATCCCCAGACGGATATGCAAAGCTTAGTTACTGTTATCGCCCATCGCGATGAACTTGCCCAACTTCAGCAAGCATTGAAACTTCAACCCTCTCCGGAGGCGGGGGATTAAGGGAAGCTGGGGGAG
>CAKZMA010000548.1 GCA_937127375.1 uncultured Coleofasciculus sp.
GCACAATCTTACATTACTATTTCTTCGATCAGCCAACAGAGTGGGCAACGACTGAGACCGAAAAAAATGTTGTCCGTAAAGCCTTTGATGTCTGGAAGCAGGTGGGTATTGGACTGGAATTCAAGGAAGTGAACTCACCAGACGAAGCAGAAATCCGGATTGGCTTCCAGCGCGGAGATGGCGCTTGGTCTTATGTTGGCAGAGATGTTCTCAATATTGGACGAGATGAGCGGACAATGAATTTTGGTTGGGATTTAACCCGCTATCCTGGAGAAATTGACACCGCCATACATGAGATTGGTCATACTCTAGGATTTCCTCACGAACACCAAAACCCTAATGCTGGGATTGTGTGGGATGAAGAAGCCGTTTACACCGAACTCGCCGCGCCTCCGAATAATTGGGATCGAGAAACCACCTATTACAATATCATTCGTAAAATTAACCCGGATACGGTACAAGGGTCGAACTGGGACCCTAACTCAATTATGCACTATCCCTTTGGCGCGGGTTTAATTCAAGAACCCCCAAAATATCGGAATGGTTTAACTCCAGCACCTGGGTTATCAGAACGGGATAAAACCTGGGTCAAGCAGTTTTATCCACTTTTAGATGAGAAAGATTACACCGAACTAAAACCCTTTCAATCAGTTCCCTTAACCCTCACACCTGGGGAACAGATGAACTTCCGTATCGAACCTGATGCGACACGATCCTATATGATTCGCACCTTTGGCATATCAGATACCGTTATGATTCTGTTTGAAGAGGTCAATGGCGAACTTCGTTATCTTACGGGGGATGACGATAGTGGCGAAGACTACAATGCTGAGATTAAGGTCAGGTTATTTCGGGGGCGTCGCTATGTATTACGTATCCGCATCTACTATAGCGATCGCGCTGGAGAAACAGCCGTAATGATGTGGTAGGTTGTTCAGCATTTAGATTTAACCAATTTAAATACTTCCCCCACTATATTCGCTGGAATGTAGTGGGGGTTGCACTATTTCAAGGACGAGATCCCTATAGTATAATGAAATAATTATAATTACATTTCAGGAAAGAATAATGAGATTGGAGTATCAACCTACCCTCAATGACTACATAGCTGCTAGGGATGCTGATAGTAAAGCCCGGGGTGAATACGGTTCAAAACCATATATTCTTTGGATCATCAGTATTTCTTGTACTATCTTAGCTCTAAACTACTTGTATTCTTTCTTGACTAGTGGTTTTCTGATGTCTCTGATTTTCTTTTGTGGTTTTGCGATTTTCTGTTTTTTCGGAGTTATCATGGCTCCACCTGTTTTTTTAAAATTACGTAATTGGCTCATATCCGTTGATTTTCAAAAAGACGAAAACTTACATGGCTATTTAGTTGTTGATGTAGACGATACAAAGATTATAGTCAACTCAGAAAATATAATAACAGAAATCAAGTGGCAACAGTTTGAATATTTTATTGAATCTCCTGATGTATTTAATCTTTATTTATCTAAGAAAAGGTTTTTCTTTATTGCTACAAGATTGTTTCTAGATGATGCAGCACTTAATCAGTTTAAAAATATAGTCACTGAAAAAATAAACAAAAATAAACCTTTCTTTGAGCCAATAAAAGCCACCAATAGAATGAATTCCCGTTTCGTGGTGTTATCCCTATCGGCTTGGGCATTACTTATGTCTGTTACAGCGCTTTTTAAGTAAGTGAGGTACTTCAGTTCGCATGAATTTCTAGAGCTTTATGCAACATTTTGCAACTGCTTTTCTAAGTCCCGGCGTAACCCTAAATAGTGGCGATAATCATTCGCCCATTCAATAAAAATTGCTTCATCTGAGAGTTGACCTTTGCTATAGCGATCAAAAAAATCCTCAGAGTCCATATTTTGCTGATTTTCGTACAAACTGAGTCGCTTGGCTACGGCTATCAGTGCATCCAAAGGCGACGTATATTGCACTCGTTCTTTTCGCATTCCCCCTCCTAACTTACAATGAATCTTTCGCACTGACTGTGCTAAGCTATAAGCTTTAATAGCTCATAAAGCTTGCCTGTTGCCTCATTCTTCATCCGATTCAGAAAACAAGGATTCTAAATCTTGACGACCACTCACTACCCGCACAACTTCAACCCCATCTTCAACAAGTCGATATAAAATAATATATCCATCTAAAGGCAATCCTCGTAATGAAGGTCGCAGATAACTGTAACTTTTCCCTAAGTTAGGAAATTGTGCTATGTATTGACACTTTTTTGTGAACTCCTGAAATAACCTCTCTCCAGCATCCACATTCCTAGTCAAGAAATAGTCAGCAATAGCATTCAAATCCCGACTCGCAGAAGGTGAAATCAGATAACGACTCATTCTACCTCTTGACGTGCTTGTTTAAATCTTTCTAAAATCCCC
>CAKZMA010000549.1 GCA_937127375.1 uncultured Coleofasciculus sp.
ATTGGTCGAGCTGTTTTTAAGATTGCCCTTGACAATCCAGAATTAGAAGTCGTTGCGATTAACGATTTAGTCCCACCCGACAATCTTGCCTATCTGCTCAAGTACGATACAGTCTACGGCAAATATAATAAAAATGTAGACAGTACGAAGGATGGTCTAGTTATCGATGGCAAATCCTATAAAATCATAAGTGAAAAAGATCCAACCCAACTCCCTTGGCGTGATTTAGGCGTCGATCTTGTCTTGGAATGTACGGGAATCTTTACGAAAAAACCTGATTTAGAAAAACACATCCAAGCAGGAGCCAAACGGGTTATTCTTTCTGCACCGGCTAAAAGCGAGGGAATTACAACGATTGTACATGGCGTTAATCAGCCGGATGCATCGGATCAAATTGTATCCTGTGCTAGCTGCACCACGAATTGTATTACTCCCGTTGTTGAAGTCATGGGACGTCGAATCGGGATTAAAAAAGCCATGATGACAACTATTCATGCTTATACATCTACCCAAGCGATTGTGGATGGACCAAGCAAGAAATTTCGACGCGGTAGAACAGCGGCGGCTAATTTAGTTCCCACCACAACCGGGGCGGCTGTGGCGACAACCCAAGTTCTTCCCCAATATCAAAACAAGTTTGATGGGGTAGCGGTACGGGCACCGATTCCTGTTGGTTCCATTTCTGATATTATTTTCGTCACCGACCAATCAACTAGCGTTGACGAAATTAACAGTATCTTCAAAGAAGAAGCCGGAAGTGAACGCTATCAAGGCGTTTTAGCGGTTTCAGAAGACCCGATTGTTTCATCGGATATCGTTCAAGATCCTCATGCTTCAATTGTTGATTTAACCATGACACAAGTCGTTGATGGTGATCTAGTTAAAGTCATGAGTTGGTATGACAATGAATGGGGATATGCGTCCCAGATGATTAAAGAAGCGGTTCGCATGATCAAGGAATCAAAACAAACGGCTAGTTAATCTCAGTCTTTCATGATTGGGTTGGGTTTCGCTTTGTAGCACTGCCATTACACAAGTCAGCCCTCACCCCCAGCCCCTCTCCCAAGCTTGGGAGAGGGGAGAAAAAGGGGAGATTAGTCCTATTTTATAGTTTTATTTTCGGTTAACGGTAACTATGACAAGCAATACTAATCAGTACATTCATTGGTTTGAAAATCTCACCTCTGATGATGTATCAAGAGTTGGCGGAAAGAATGCTTCATTAGGTGAAATGATTCGTAGTCTAAAAGATGAAGGCGTTCGCGTCCCGGATGGCTTTGCGACGACGGCTGAGGCTTACCGTAAATTTCTTGACTCTAATCAGCTTAATGAAAAAATCAAGTCGCATTTATCAGAATTAGACAGTGATAAAACCCCTCTAGAAAAAGTCGGGAAATCAATCCGTAAGCTATTTCATTCTGCTGAATTTCCCGAAGACATTGCCAGGGAAATTCGTGAGGCTTACGACCAACTTAGTCAACGCTATGATACTCAAGATGTAGATATTGCGGCGAGAAGTAGCGCGACGGCTGAGGATTTACCGGAAGCGAGTTTTGCGGGTCAACAGGAAACCTTTCTCAATGTTACTGGCTATGAAGAATTACTCGAAGCCTGTCGTAAATGTTATGCTTCATTATTTACCGATCGCGCGATTAGTTATCGACAGGCGCAAGGCTTTGACCATCTGAAGGTGGCGCTTTCGGTGGGGGTGCAGAAGATGGTGCGATCGGATAAAGCCAGTGCTGGCGTGATGTTTTCCCTGGATACTGAGACTGGCTTTCCCGATGTAGTTGTAATTAATGCGGCGTGGGGATTGGGTGAAAATGTGGTACAGGGTTCAGTCACACCGGATGAATATCGGGTGTTTAAACCCTTATTAGAGGACGCCAATCTCAAGCCGATTATTGAGAAAAAACAGGGCGCGAAAGAGAAGAAAATGATCTACGCCCAAGGGGGAAGCGAGACGACGCAAAATATAGATACGTCTTCCCAAGAGCGGAATTCATTTGTCTTAAATGACGCCGAAATATTACAACTCGGTCAATGGGCAAGTGCGATTGAATCCCATTATCAAAAACCCATGGATATGGAATGGGCAAAGGATGGGGATACAGGCGACTTGTTTATCGTACAAGCGCGTCCGGAAACGGTTCAATCGCAAAAAGAAGCCGGATCATTAAAAACCTATAGCCTTAAGGACAAGGGGAAAGAAATCCTGGGCGGACTCAGTATTGGCGATGCGATCGCGGCGGGTAAAGTATGTCGAATTAAAAGCGCCGAAGAGATTGACCAATTTGAAGAGGATTCCATCCTAGTGACAGGAATGACTGACCCCGATTGGGTGCCAATTATGAAAAAAGCCGCCGGGATTGTCACCGATCATGGGGGACGCACCTGTCACGCCGCTATTGTGAGTCGGGAGTTAGGTATTCCTGCTATTGTGGGAACGGGTGATGCAACGAGTACGTTAGAGGATAGTCAAGAAATTACGATATCCTGTGCTGAAGGCGATCGCGGTGTGATTTATCAGGGGATGTTGGAGTATGAGGAATCCGAACTCAACCTGGACGAAATCCCTAAAACAAAAACCCAAATTATGATGAATATTGCCAGTCCAGATGCAGCATTTCGCTGGTGGCGATTGCCCTGTGAAGGGATTGGTTTGGCACGGATGGAGTTTATTATCAATAATGTGATTAAAATTCATCCCATGGCGTTGATTCATTTGGATGAGTTAGAGGATGAAGATGCACGCCAGCAGATTCAACAATTGACTCAGGGGTATGAGGATAAGACCGAGTATTTTATCGATAATTTAGCCCGAGGAATTGCCAAAATCGCCGCCGCCCAATATCCGAATCCGGTGATTGTGCGGATGAGTGATTTTAAGACGAATGAATATGCGGACTTGATTGGCGGTCAACAATTTGAACCAGAGGAAGCCAACCCCATGTTAGGGTTTCGGGGTGCATCTCGGTATTATAGCGATCGCTACCGGGAAGGGTTTGCCTTGGAATGTCGCGCCCTGAAACGGGTACGGGAAGAAATTGGCTTCAATAATGTGATTATCATGATTCCCTTCTGTCGCACCCTAGATGAGGCGGATAAAGTTCTCCACGTCTTGGCAGAAAATGGACTCAAGCGGGGGGAAAATGGGTTAGAAGTCTATGTAATGTGCGAAATTCCCTCCAATGTGGAGTTAGCTGAGGAGTTCTCTGAACGCTTTGACGGCTTCTCGATTGGTAGTAATGACCTTACTCAGCTAATGTTGGGGGTGGATCGGGATTCGGGCGATTTGTCCCATCTATTTGACGAACGCAATCTGGCGCTGAAGAAAACAATCCGGCGACTGATTCAAACCGCGCATCAGTGCGATCGCAAGGTGGGTATTTGTGGACAAGCACCCAGCGATCATCCGGAGTTTGCCGCATTTTTAGTGGAAGCGGGAATTGATTCGATTTCTCTGAATCCAGATAGTGTGAGTCAGGTGAAGCACCAAGTCGCTAAACAAGAAAGCAAGTGATACCAAGTCCGGTAGTATCGATTGTGTAGAGGGAAGCAGAAGTTGTAGAGACTCCTTCGGTGGAACGTCTGATCAAATCCGCCTAAACAATCATTATTCCCTTCTTCCTTACCTTCTGCCCTCTACCCTGGAGCCTTGTCTCCACTCAAGTGTGAGTATTCAACCGGACATAATATTATATTAGTCAACCAATAGCTACCTAGCTGTTTAGAAAGAACGTGCAAAGCTGTGATCATGTCCGCCTCCAAATCGCGGTTATGAATATCGATAATTAGGGTGTAGGCAAGCTCAAACGTAATCCTATCGGTTTTGTCCATGATGGCAAATATTCCATTGGCGACATAGTTCAGCCTTTCAATTTCCTCTAGGCTTTTTTTGCCTGTAATTTGTGGTTCTCTAGCATCACGGATGAGGCGAAACTGTGTTTTAGGATGGCTGAGAACAAGCTGATTGAAGTTGGTGATGCGGTAAAAAAAGGAAGAGCTACTGACGTTGAGAAAGCCAATAACAAACGTGCGATCGCCATTTCTAAGCTGTAAGTGTTCGGGAAGGACTTTTTTTCCCAGTCGCAGTTGATCAATGTCGATGGACTGGAGTAGCCCAAAGGCGGTGACAATTTGGTTAAGTTTTCCCCAGTCGTCGCTATCGCTGATAATATGGCGACGTGCATCATAGTCTAAAGAGCAGGCGGTTGGTTTTCAGCCGTTCTTTGGCGAGTCTCATCATCAGGTGGGTTTTACCCGCTCCGGCTTCACCAATGACAACCGCACCTTTGCTTTGTTGGTTTGGATCGCATTTGATGTCATTGATGATGGACTTAAGGATTTCATACTCGCTATGGTAAACCGCTTGCAGGTCAATGTGATCTTGGAACGGTGTGTCTACACGATTGTTTGGATGATCTTCAGTGAAGGCTTCATAGATGAGCTTGCCCTGACTATCAATGACGGCAATTTCGCTGAGTTCGCGTTTTCCCTCCGTGTCAATGGTCAATGACGACGAAGTTTTGCTCTGTCATATCCTCTAAGATTGACTTGCCTGACTATATCATGGGCAAAATACTGAACTAATATTTGAACCTGATAATATCTTGCCAAACTCCTGCAATCGATGTTAGAGTATATACGGTTGATTTTCGGTAGAGTAAGCTTGTTTCGATTTTTTCGATTTCGATTTTGTCCGCAGGCACTTCTCCGATGTAACTCGCTACAGGTTCAGTAAAAAGGAAGTGCCTTATGTCTATTTACGTTGGTAATTTGTCCTACGATGTCACTCAAGAGGATTTGACGGAAGTTTTTGCCGAATACGGTAACGTCACTCGCGTGAGTGTACCAAAAGACCGTGAAACCGGACGTCCGCGAGGGTTCGCTTTTGTGGAGATGGAGTCTGAGTCTAACGAAGACAGTGCTATTGAAACCCTTGATGGTGCTGAATGGATGGGACGCTCAATGAAGGTTAACAAAGCAAGACCACGGGAACGAAGCAATGGGAATCGCGGTGGCGGCTATAACCGTGGCTCTTTTTAACTTAACTGGCGAGGGGTTTGGGGAGCTATAAGTCCCGAACTGTAACCGTGAGGTCAGTGTCGGGATACATGGACTCCCCAACTTCGGGGCATTGAACCCCTACTCAATTGATTGAATCGTGTTAGAGTTGAACCATGATCTAAAAACGTATCCAGGGACTCTGGAGAAGCAAGAAATTGGCTCTCAAGTCGAGGTATCGGGGGCAATGTGCCTAGATAACTGGCGTAGGGGAGCAATGCCTAATAGCGATATTAGGAAGCCCTTATTGTAATCTTCGATTCGATGTTGGGATGATGTCACGTGTGTCATACTGATATCACTACACTCCATGAGAGCGGTGATATATATAAATCGCGCCTTGTGAAAAAACTTGTTCACCGCTATAGCATTAAATGTTTAGCGGTGGGAGTGTCAAAAGCTGATTTCCTTATTTTTCCCTGAAATTTAGGAACGATAAGGAATTAAGTTATTATGGCTTTTGAAATTTGAGGGCAGGTAAATGTCTGCCCTTTTTGTGTTGAGCTTCAAAGGAGATAAGCATGGCTCAAGTTATTATTGGAGAAAATGAAGGAATTGAATCTGGACTTCGGCGATTTAAGCGCAAAGTATCTCGTGCTGGGATTTTCTCAGACATGAAGAAGAACCGCTTTTTTGAAACTCCCTTAGAAAAGCACAAACGCAAGGAAATAGCCAGACACCGACAACAACGCAGATATCGCAAACGGCGGTAAGAAATTGTTTGTGTTCTTGACCTTTTCCCCTACGTTAGTAAGGCTTCGCAGACCTTAAAAGTCAAAAGCTTTCCCTCAAAGGTTGTGAAGGGTCAAGTGTAGGGGCGGGTTTAGCTACTCAGGTAAGCGGGTTAATGATAACCTCTCAAAAAAACCCGCCCTCAGTAACGTATTCGTAGGAGTGTTCGCCTCTCCCTGAGTTATTTAACCGATGTTTTAACGTATCTATGGAACTCGCAAGGTAACTCGAATCGTTCCAGTAACAGATTCTAAAGTAGACCAGCCTAAGAGCGATCGCCGAATTGGATCGACAATGGTGGTATCCTGTAACGTTGACTCGATATCGTCGAGGATTACTCGTTGAACAGCACCATTGCGAATCTGTAACTCAAAGATAATTTCTCCTGTGAAACCCTCTGGGAGATTCAGGGATTGTAAATGTTGAGTCAGAGACGCGATCGCATTCTCTGCTTGTTCCGGTTCTAATCCTTCAATCTTCATCACCTCAAGTTGAGCAGAACCTTGGCGGGTTATGTCAACAGAGTCTGACTCAAGCCTAATTCCCCCACCGCCTCTAGTTCCTCCAGCTTGTCTACTCAGGGGTATTGCAGCAGAGGAGGTAGGTGCAAAGTTAGCGGTTCCCCTCATATTCCCGACATCATCCGCACCAAAAATCCCTTCATAACTCACCCCTTCTGGTAACTCAACTGGAACTTGTACCCGTCGTCGTGTTCCATCGGGTTCCACTCGGACTTCTTCACTCACCGCCACAAATGCCGTATATTGCGATAATAAATTATAATCTAACGCTGTCTGCGTCACCGCTTCTACACCCGACTTGATTTCACCGCCAAACATTTGATTCATCAAGTCTTTGATCCGGGCGCGTCCCCATAATTGGGCAATCGCCGGATTATCACTACTCTGATCAAAATTAACCGATAGGGTTTGTTCATACCGTTGACCCCCCGCCGCCATTCCAGTAATCTGAATCGTGCCATTGCGACGGTCTGATTTCCGTCCAAACAAAACCAAAGGCTGATTGGCAAACAAATCGGGTGCAGCTAGGGGGTAGATTTGCGCCGATGTCCCCTCTCCTTGCCAACTGACCTGAATATTCGTTAATACTGGATTATTAATTTGGCGGAAGAATGTTTCAGCCACCTCTTGCGTGGGTTCATCCTGACGAATGATTTGGGCTGTACCCCGCCCCACTTCAGCTAAACGGTTCAGCAAGAAGCGATTCACCGAACTCCCGACGCCGAAACTATAGAGGCGATTACCGGGTTTGAGTTGTCGTTGTACCTCAGCAATTACCTCCGCCTCATTACCAATATAGCCATCGGTGAGTAAAACCACACTTCGCAGGCGATTCGGTGCAGATGGCGGGAAGTTTAACACCGCCCGTATCCCATTCATTAATTCGGTACCGCCATTTGCCTGCAATCCATTAATATAATTCAGTGCCTGAGTGCGATTTTGGGCGGTATTTGCCAAAGGTTGCGGCGACAGTTGAGTCGTCGTATTGGCAAAATCGATAATAGTAAACGTATCATCGGGATTCAACCCATTAATAAAGCGGCGCATTAATTCCTGAGACTTCAGCAACGGTTCACCCCGTTGAGAACCCGATGTATCCATGAGAAAGACGACATCCTTGGGTACTATCTCATTGGGACGATAGTCTAGGGCGGGAATCAAGTAAAGGGCAAAATGTCCACCCCGTTCATCGGCTTGGGAAAGGATGGTGGCTTGTGTGCGATCGCCTGCGACTTGATAGCGTAAAATTAGGTCTTTGTTGGGAATTGTGTCTTCTGCGCCTAACTGTACTTGTACCGTTTCACCTCGGCGTTCGCTGCGAATCTGATGGGAGGGGGAACGCACCTCCTGAATCGGTACACCAGCATTAATCTCTACGGTTACATTAATATCATGTCCTGAACGAGTTCCCGGCTTGAGAACTGGGGGGGTAATTCGGGAGGCGTCGGGGACTTGGTTCGTATTTCCACTATTATCCATGGGAGTACCCGGAATATAGCGGGGTCCAACAACCATGGGAAACACAAATTCATAGTCACCGCCCTGAAATTTTAGGCTATCGGTGTAGCGAATTGTGACATCAATCTGTTCTCCGGGTTTGATATTCGCCAGAGACTGGGTAAAGATATTGGCCCCTTCTTGTTCTAGGAGTCCCGCCGTTCGTCCTTCCTGACGCGCCTGTTCGTAAATGGCTTGGGCTTCCTCACGTTTTTTAATCTCGCCTTTAATCGTGCGATCGCCGATTTTAATTTCCATATCATACACCGCCGCCTCATCAGGCAAGGGGAAGACATAGACAGCTTCTAAGGGTTCCGCAAAGGGGTTTTCAAAGGTTTGTGTTACTTCAACTTGAGAGACATTTCCTGTAACTTTGGCATTCACCTCGGTATGCTTGAGGGGAAAGACTTGCTGTTGTCCCTCTTCCGATTGAACGTATAACCCGCCAACCGGAGGTTCTTCTGGAGTGTTGGCAAGCGTTTGGCTGATCACTCGTGTCGGTATCTTAGCCGGAACTTGAGCTAAGGTTATCGGAACAACTACGAAGATACCACTTAGGCATAAAGTTATGGGTATAGCCTCGACAAATTTCATACACGTCTCATTAAAAAAGTTTGGAAAGTTTATGTAGTTTATGTAGGGTGGGCAAGAGTTATAAAATTCAAAATGCTTATCGTATCGTTCGTTGCTCTTACCCACCACAGCAGTACTTTAAGCTGATTACCAGTAAGGCAAGATATGAGTATAACTTAAAAGAGTTGGGAGTGCGAGAGTCTTAAGTTGTGACTATCGGGTAATCCAGACTGATAACAAGGATGGGAAGTTTCGCCACGTCTACTCATCCTCCTGATCAAATAATTCTAACAAACCCACTGTACCCACAAAGAATGTATAAGTTCCATAGACGATGGGTGTCTTTTGTCTAGAAGGCGCATAAGCCGCCGCGATAATCGCTTCCACTAAATGAATGGTAACGGCAATACGCCCCAGCCAAAAAACGGGTTCCAGGATTGTGGGGACACTCAGATCACTGAATAAAGCATAAATATTCCAGAGTTCTAGTGCAATTGCGCCACTGATCAGACTGGTGGATATAACTTTTATGGCGTTGAAAATTTTTTTTTTTGTTTGATGGACTTTAACTGCATAATTTAGAGTCAAGCATTTTGAACGTTCATTAGCTTACCATAAAACTTCCTGAATATTTCCTGATTCTGCCGCAAGGTCAGGAATTGTAAGGATTGTAGGGATTATTGGGATTATTGGGATTGTAGGGATTGTAGGGGCGAGTCGCTGATAAAATGTGGCGGTGTCATAATTAACTTGTCTCGACTCGCCCCCGTCCAATGTACGCGGTGTTTACCTTTAATTTCCGATACCCGATGCAGGGCGACCCGATAAAATTAATAGGTTGGTGGTGTTCATTTGTGCAGCGGGTCGCCCCTACAGGGTTTGTTTTTAATTGCTGTTTTATTTAGTCCGACTACTTATGTCTATCCCTAAAAATCGAATAGGAGAGCTTTTCTTAAAGCCAATCATAAGCATCGTGATTGGTCAAGATCAAATCCAGTTCTATGAAACCATTGATTGGCAAAAGCAGAGTGAACGTTTCCAACAAACCAATTTCATTTATCCTGACTATTATAGCCAGCCAAATTTTCATGGTATTCAAGGTGGCTATCTTAATCCTATAGCGGCTATTAGCTATGATACTGTGACGGCTTATGCTTCCCCACCCAATGAAACTCGGATTCGCGAACAGTTAATAACGATTATTGAAAAGCCACCCAGTCGAATTCTTGATCTGGGTTGTGGTACAGGTTCGACAACATTGATGTTAAAGCAGGCGTTTCCGGAAGCCGTTGTTATCGGATTGGATTTGTCTCCGTATATGCTGATTGTGGCAGATTACAAAGCACAGCAAGCAGGACTAGAGATACAATGGCAGCATGGTTTAGCTGAAGCGTCTGGTTTTGATAATGCTTCGTTTGATTTAGTCACAGTCTCCATGGTATTGCACGAAATGCCACCCCAAATTTCCCTGTTAATTGTACAAGAATGCTTTCGCTTGCTCAAACCTGGAGGACAATTGATTATTCTGGATGGAAATCAACGGAGACTTCGTTATGCTCACTGGTTAATAGAACTCTTTCGAGAACCGTATTCAAAAGACTATGCTGCTCATAGTGTCGAAGATTGGATGATAGCGGCTTTTTTTAAACAGGTGCGAACCAAATATGTGGGATGGATTCATCAAGTAACGTCTGGGATTAAGCCGATAATACAATAATTTAGGGTAGATAATATAAGTCGAGAAGCAAAAATTTTAGGAATAAATTAATGTTTTTGATGGGAATATCATTTTAGTGCTGAATAGGATAAAATGATTTCTGATTAAAGCCTGATTGATCAGTCGAAACTATATGTCCATAAAAAACGCCGGATACTGGATTGAAAAGCTGGGACTTCAAAACCATCCAGAAGGAGGATATTACAAGGAAACTTATCGTTCTGATGAAGCAATAGCCCACGAGAGTCTACCCAAACGATTTTCGGGACGCCGTAATTTACAGTCGCTCCTGGATTTGATTTTAATGATTTTGAATTAGGCAAGCGAGACGAATTAATCAAATGTCATTCCCAACATCAATCTCTGATTGAGAAAATGACACGAATTTAACAAAAATTTAAGACGCGATGACAACCATAGAATGGATTCAGGAACTGCTAGGACAACGTTTGCAGCCTTTAGTCTTGGCGATTACCAATCTCGGTTCGGAATACGCCTACATCGCTTTACTCACCCTCTATTACTGGTTAATTGACCCATGGACAGGTCGCCAGTTAGGACTACTCTTAGGGATTAGTTATGGGTGTAATACAATCCTCAAAGAACTATTTGATATGCCTCGTCCCTTCGAGTTAAATCCGGACATCGCTTCTGCTGACGCGATCGCGACGAGTGAAAATGCATCGTTTCCTAGTGGACATATTCAAGGTTCAGCCACCTTTTGGATTTACTTATCGTTACACCATCGCCGTCTCTGGCTATGGGTGTGGAGTCTCATTATTCTTCCCCTAATTGCCGTATCGCGCCTCTACTTAGGGGTTCACTTTCCTCTCGATGTAGTCGCCGGATTGATTGTAGGTATTCTTTTTGCTGCAATAGGTACAGCCTGGTCTATTCCGGTAAAACCGAGGTTTATTGTTCGGGTTACAGTTGTCATCCTGACGTTTTTTATCGCCAGTTTATGGGAACCTTTAGCGCGTTCTTTAGGAGTCATTACAGGATTTTTTCTCACTCAACCTCAGTTTACACCGCCCTCTACTTGGAAAAGGCGATTGCTCTTGGGCGGAATCGGTTTAATTTTAGTCTTAACCCTTTTTATCGGTTCAAGATGGATTTTAGGGGACTGGCGAAATCAAGGATGGGTTAATTATTGGCGCTATAGTCTCCTTACCCTATTTGCTACTGAGATTGTACCTAGACTACTTCATCGCCAAACGGGGTAAATAGTACAGGTAAGATTTGGGTAGATTTTATGATTAAATTGGGCGCACGTCGGTGCGCCCCTACAGTTTTTTGCTATAATTCTAATCCATCACTATTAGCTATGCCACACCCGATTTAATTCTAAAATCTATTTCCCTAGTTTAGCTGTATGATTCCATTAGGTGGAATGGTACTGAAATTTTGGCTGGTGGGCATTGCCCACCCTACGGTTTATCTAATTTGGTCAAAAACTCGCTGCTAAATCCTACAGAATTATAGGGAAAGAAACCAATACAATTAGGGGCTAAAGCCCCTACTACAAACTGGTATCCGTAATTTCACCGAAGGATTACCCGCCATCCTCACAAAATTGGGTACTTTTTCGGTCAACAGTTTGCCTAAAAGTGATGAAAATTAAGGAAACCATCCCTGTATAACCGCTTCTAGGATAAGACTTCTCATGGGCAATCCCGTGCAGCATACAATAATTCAAGCTGACCCTAAATGGCAAGCTTTTTTCCATTACTCAGCCGATCTCTTCTGTATTATCGAACCTGACGGCAGGATTGGACAACTCAACCCCGCTTGGTGCAAGGTTTTGGGGTGGGTGCCGGAAAATGTGCGATCGCGCCGTTGGATTGAACTTGTCCATCCAGAGGATGTCACCGCCACGCTGACGGCTTTAGCCACGAAAGCGGTTCCTGTTTCCTTTCGGAACCGTTATCGCCACCGTGAGGGGAACTACCACTGGTTAGAGTGGACATGGAACTACGACGAGGCGGGATATGGGTATGCTGTCGCCAGAGAAATCACTGATCCACTCTCCGGAAAATGTGAACTGGATCGCTTTTTTAACATGTCCGTTAATCTCATGGCGATTGCGGGAAGCGATGGGTATTTCAAACGAGTAAATCCCGCCTTTGAAAGGGTTCTCGGCTATCCCCTAACGGAACTTTTAACTCAACCCTTTCTAGAATTTGTCCATCCCGATGATCGCGCCGCCACCTTAACTGAAATAGAAAAACTGGCGACAGGTACGACATCCATTCAATTTGAGAATCGCTATCGCTGTCAAGATGGTTCCTATCGCTGGTTAGCTTGGAATAGCGCCTCATTTCCGGCTAAAGGGTTAATTTATGCGGTGGGACGCGATATTACTGAACAGAAGCAGACTGAAACCATTCTCCAAGAAACTCAAGAACGGTATGAACTGGTAGCAGAAGGATCAAATGATGGACTTTGGGATTGGAATCTGCTAACCGATCAGGTTTACTATTCTCCCCGTTGGAGTCAAACTTTAGGGTATCACGTCGATGAAATTTCCGATCGCGCTACTGAGTGGTTGAATCGGATTCATCCAGGCGATCGGGAACGAGTACTGGCTACGTTTCAAGACTATATTGACGGATTAACCCCTAGCTTAGAACTGGAACACCGCCTGCTGGATAAAGACGGGAATTATCGCTGGATTTTATCCCGTGGCGCCAGTTTACGCGATGCTAACGGTAAGCCTTATCGAATTGTCGGGTCAAATCGGGATATTAGCGATCGCAAGCGTACCCTGTCTACACTGCGGTTAACTCAAGAACGCCTGCGTTATCTCCTGTCTCATAGTCCGGCGGTACTCTATAGTCGCCAAGTTTCCGGGAACTATGGCGTCACATTTATGAGTGATAATACAGCAACTGTTGTGGGATACTCTGCCCAAGACTTTATCACTAACCCGCCGTTTTGGGTCAACCATATTCATCCCGAAGATGTCCCCCGCGTTTGTGCCAATTTGCCCAAAGTTTTTGACACGGGACATTATCTTTATGAATACCGCTTCTTACATCAGGATGGCACTCACCGCTGGATGCATGATGAACTGAAACTGATTTGTGATGAAGCCGGTAACCCCTTGGAAATGGTTGGCTTTTGGACGGACATTACCGAAAAGAAGCAAGCCGAAATTATTCTGCAACAACAAACCAAAGCCTTACAAGACGCCCATCAACGCTTAGGATTCCATGTCGAGAATTCTCCCTTAGCTGTCGTGGAATGGGATAACCAGTTCCGGGTGCAGCGTTGGTCAAAACAAGCGGAAAAAATCTTTGGTTGGACAACGCCAGAAGTATTCGGAAAGCGTTCAGCCGATTGGCAGTTTATTCATCCCGACGATGTTGAACTTGTCCGCCAAGAAATGAGTGGGTTACTGGATGGGAGTACCTCCAGTGTTGTCTACCAAAATCGCAATCTAACCAAAGATGGCAAAGTGGTAATTTGTCAATGGTACGAATCAGTTCTCCTGGATGAATCCGGTAAAATGGTCTCAATTTTGTCCCTCGTCCAAGATATCACGGAAGCCAAACAAACCGAGGAAGCCTTGCGCCATAACGCGGAAATGCTGCGGCTGCTTCTGGAATATACCCCCGCCGCGATCGCCATGTTTGATAAGCAGATGAATTACCAGTTAGTTAGTCGCCGCTGGTTAGAGGACTACACCTTAGAGAATCAAGATATTATCGGCAAAAATCACTACGAACTGTTTCCCGAAATTCCCGATACTTGGAAACAAATTCATCAGCATTGTCTCCAGGGGGCAAGTAAACAATGTGACGAAGACTTATTTATCCGCGCCGATGGAGAGAAGCAATGGATTTCCTGGGAAATCCGTCCTTGGATTGGCAATAGTGGCGACATTAGCGGCATTATTATGAACACCGAAGTCGTCACGGAACGCAAGCAAGCCAAAGAAAAACTCAAAGAACTAAATCAAGAACTATGGCAATCCAATCGCGACTTAGAACAGTTTGCCTATGTCGCTTCCCACGATTTACAAGAACCCTTACGCGCCGTCAATAGTTACGCCCAACTTCTCAGTCGTAAGTATCAAAACCAACTGGATGCCAAGGCAGATAAATACCTCCATTACATTATGGACGGGGCGACGCGGATGCAGCAATTAATTAATGACTTGCTGGAATTTTCACGGGTGGGAACGCGAGGGAAACCCCTACAACCTACGGATAGTGAGACAATTATCCGACAAGCAATGGAGAATTTAAACGTCGCGATCGCAGAAAGTCAAGCGATGGTTACTTATGACGCCTTACCCACTGTCATTGCTGATCAAACTCAATTAACTCAACTCTTCCAAAACCTAATCGGTAACGCGATTAAATTTCGGAGTGAAACCCCACCGAACGTCCACATTTCTGCCCAAAACCAGGGAAACGAATGGACGTTTGTCGTTCGAGATAATGGGATTGGCATGGAATCGGAATATTTAGAACGCATTTTTACAATATTCCAGCGCTTACATTCTCGCCGCGACTATCCTGGAACCGGAATTGGTTTGGCTATCTGTAAGAAAATTGTCGAACGTCATGGAGGACGAATTTGGGTCAATTCTGAATTAGGGATTGGCACAACCTTTTATTTCACGATTCCAGTTTAATTGTCTAATCTACCACTATTCAATTGATCATTCATCATGACCATGACTTTTATTAAGACAATTCGACCGATAGAAATTCTCCTAGTTGAAGACTCTCCCAGCGATGCTGATCTCACCGTTGACGCCTTTAGTGAAGCCAGAGTTCTCAACAATTTACACTGGGTTAAAGATGGCGTGGAAGCCCTAACTTTTTTACGACGTCAAGGTCAATATAGCGATGTTCCCCGCCCAGATTTAATCTTGCTTGACCTGAATATGCCCAAAAAAGATGGACGCGAGGTTTTAGCGGAAATAAAAGCGGATTCGCAACTAAAGCGCATTCCAGTGATTATTCTGACCACATCAGCCGCCGAACGAGATATTCTCAAAACCTACGAATTGAATGGAAACTGTTATGTAACCAAACCTATTGATGTCGAACAATTCATGTCAGTCATCAAGCTAATTGAAGCCTTTTGGTTAGCTTTGGTTCAACTACCTTCGGAGTAACAATAATGTCGATATTCCCACCCATAAAAATATTGCTAGTCGAAGATAACCCGGCTGATGCGGATCTGTTGCAAGAAATTCTGGAAGACGCCGAAGAAATGCCTTGGTCACTGACGCACGTTGAACAACTCAAAACGGCGTTATCAACAGTACAAAATAACGACTTTGATGTCGTGTTATTAGACTTATCTCTTCCCGATAAACAAGGATTAGGAACTGTGGCAAAAACCCATGAAACTGTCCCCGATTTACCCATTGTGGTTCTCACGGGATTAAATGATAAAGTAACTGCCTTAGAAGCCTTACGCCAAGGGGCGCAAGATTATCTAGTTAAAGGCAAAATTGATCATGAATTATTGACCCGTTCAATTCGCCATGCTATTGAGCGATCGCAAACCTTAAAGCGACTGCGCCAGAGTGAGGAGAAACTGCAACAGCTTAACGAGGAACTGGAATGTCGTGTGGCTAAACAAACGGAAGAACTACGACAAAAAAATCATGATTTGCAACAAGAGATTGCCCAGCGCCAGCATTTAGAAGCTGAACTGCGCCAGAGTTTAACTAAAGAAAAAGAACTCAGTGAACTCAAATCCAATATTATCTCCGTCGTCTCCCATGAGTATCGTACCCCCTTAGCCACGATTCTCTCATCCAGTGAATTACTGCAACATTACGGTCATAAATGGCAGGAAGATAAAAAGCAGCGGCATTTCCACCGAATTCAAAATACAATCCACCACATGACTCAGTTAATTAGTGATGTGTTATTAATTAATAAAGCGGAAGCGGGTAAACTGGAATTTAAACCTGTTCCGCTGGATTTAGAGGCATTTTGCCATGAATTAGTGGAAGAGTTACAACTGACGGTGAAAACGCCGCATCAGATTGGGTTTCGCCGTCAAG
>CAKZMA010000550.1 GCA_937127375.1 uncultured Coleofasciculus sp.
GAGACAGCAAAAGCAGGAGCAGGATAGGCTTCGAGAACAATTTGCTATCCGTGGGTAAATACAGCTAGGAGATTAGATCATGACTAACATTCATTTGATTGATTCAGAAAAGGGCGGTGCAGGGAAGTCTTTATTTTGTAGGGTTCTGTGCCAACACTTCATCGATAATAAGCGAAAGTTTACGTTGGTAGAATGCGATCGCTCAAATGCAGATGTCGAACCCCATGTAATCCGTGATGAATCGGATATTGGTTTGGCTTATGCGGTTTTCTCTGAAAATAAGAGAATGTATGCGGAAGGGGATAAGTTGTTTAATTCGGCTGCTGATGCTGATGTGATCGCTAACCTGCCTGCTCAAGTCCGTATTCCTTTTAATAATTGGCTAGAGCAAGGAAGTGTGTTAAATGTCGCTGAAGATACCAATATCAAATTTGTCAAATGGTTTTTGGTGACAGGAGGGATTGACAGCATCGACTTATTTAAGGACTCCTTCAAAAAGTGGGGGGATAAAATCCCACACATAATGGTAAGGAATCTATATATGGCGAAACCGGAAGAGTGGGATGGTATCTTATCAGAGGATGCAGAGTTGAAGGAAATTTGCGGTCAAGTTCTGATTTGTGATCTTCCTGAATTCGCTTATCAGGAGCGGAATAAAATCGACAGGAGTAGATTGCGTTTCGATGAGGCTTTGGTTTCTGATGACGTGTCTTTGATTTCCCGTTCGCGGATTCAGCAGTTTTTGAATAAGTGCTATGAGCCAATAGAGGAAGCGCTGATAGTTTTAGAGGATTCATCACCTTCATCACCAAAGTCACCAAAGGATAACCAGGACCAGTCCAAAACCTCTAGCAACACTGAGGATACTGAGGATACTAAGGATGATAATAAGACAGATTATCTTCAAGAATCTCCTCAAGAAGAAGAGGATGAAGTAGCGGCGGCTAGCTAGTTCGCCTACTACCCCTATCCGAACTCCAGGCTATTTACATACAGTCTGGAGTGGGACAATAATAGAATTATGGGAATTATGGAATTATGGGAGGAAAGGGAACCTTAGAAGACGTTTTGGATGGTATGGATTTAAACACCAAATCTAGAATCCATCAAATCGCCAGACAATACGACATCCCATCAAATGATCCTATTTTTGTTGTTTTAGCGGCAACAGGGCGATTGGAGATATTAGTCGAACAAGCCCCATCGACTTGGGATGAGATATTAAAAAGCCATATTGATCAACTAGATCAATGGTATGCCGAGCATTCGGATAATTTCCAGGAGTGGAGGACGAGTAGTCAGGAGGCGATTAAAGCAGATGTCGCCAAATCTATTAGGGAGCTAATTCAGCTAGCGCAACAAAAGGAGCGGCAAAAGCAAGGTAAGGTTTTAATCTCCAAATCTAATCTAGGCACATTAATTGGAGTATCTACTGTTTTCGGGGCGCTGATTGTGTTTTTCCTGATGCGCCTGTTCCCGGTTCAAGCTTCTCTAGAGAAGCTTAATGATCGGCTCAACAACACAGACATCCGATTGGAGCGGATAGAGCAAAGCTTGGGGATAAACCCTGCTGAACCCAACAAATAGTCCTTCCCTTCCCATTTAACTATTGAGGGATGGTCAAATCTTCCTTTTGATATAGTGGCGAGGATGAAGGGCTTGCTTGAATATTGAAAACTAAAACATTTTAGGGAGTAGATAGAATGACATCGACAGGTACAGACGTTGCCAACTTAGTTCGCCAAGCGAAAGTAGCTGCCAGTCAGCTATCCTCAAGAATTGGAGATGAACCCATCAATATTCCAGTTAGCAAACTCAAACAGAAGATTCCAGCGCTTAATGTATTTTCTGATGAGACAAGTGCTATTCAGTTATACCGCTACAAAGGCGAACCGCAAGGCGGAACGTTTCGCGTGTATCTCGTTGACGGAGAACCCCAGCTATTTGATGCGGCATTAAACCCTGTAGAAAATATTCAATATTCCTTCATATCCTGGGAAATAGGCGGGTACAGCGGAACGGTAACTATCGAAGTGGAGGGAGAGCAATTTGTCGTTAAAATGCCCATCAACACAGATTCTCCCCTAGATAAAGCATCGGGGACGGGGGACGAATTGCCCATGGACTTATTGCAGAATGTTCCCCAGCCAGGAGCGATCGCCTTTTCATCTCTAAAACTGCTCAAATCTTATACCCTAATAGACCGCAATCTCCAATCTGGGACTTGCACTGTAGAGGACGAGGAGGGGGAACAGGTATTAGTGTACGAAGCGAAAGCTCTTACTGAATTGGTGGAAGAAAATGGTGGGCAATTGCCATTTGAATTTCAAATTTATGGGTGGGAACAGACGGAAATTGATGGAAAGACGTACAAGCTCCCTCAAATCAAGAAAGCAGGGGATGCTGATTTTGGAGATTTAATCTAATTTAATCTAATGCTCTTTTGTCACTTTCGGAAGGGCAGAGGTTGAACAAAGGAAGGGCTAAAGATGGCGTTTTTAGTAATCCTGGAATCCCCAGGTAAGATTAAGAAGATAAGCAGTATTTTAGGGAGTGACTATAAGGTAGTTGCTTCTGTGGGACACTTCCGGGAACTGGCAGATTCTGGGAAAAATTCGACGGGAGTGTCCCTAACAGACAATCCACCCAAAGTGAGGTGCAGTTACACCCTCAGCAATGGCTCTAGCAAAATTGTCAAATCTTTGCAGAAAGCTGTAAACGGGGCTGAAAAAGTTTTCATTGCAACTGACCCTGATCGGGAAGGGGAATGCATTGCATGGCATTTAATGGAGACTTTAAAGTGGAAGTCTCCCCCGCTACGGGTAAGTTTCAGCGAAATTACCGAAAAAGCGGTTAAGGAGGCGATCACCAATCCCCGTCCTCTTGATGAGGATATGGTTGCATCGGCACGGGCAAGGGATTGCTTGGATAAGATATTCGGCTATAGGGTTTCCCCTTTATTGTGGGAAATGCACAATGGTGCCAAGTCTGCTGGGAGATGTCAGTCAGCCGCCCTCCGATTACTTTGTCGCAGAGAATTGCAGATTCAAAGCTTTATTCCAGAGGATTTCTGGAAGATTACGGCTAAATATCGCCAAGGTATTAAAGCCGTTTATGTGGCTGAAGATGGGTCAAGTCGTATTCAATCCCGTCAAAATGCTCAAAAATTGGCTGAACAAGCTAGGGCTGCTACTCATTTTGTTGAAAATTTGAGTCACCGAGAAGTCGAGAAAAACCCGCCCCCGGCATTTAAAACTTCGTCTCTCCAGCAAGAAGCTGGAAGGATTCTGGGATTGGGAAGTTCCGAGGTGATGCAACTTGCTCAAAACCTCTATGAGGCTGGGCATATTACTTATCACCGTTCAGATTCGGTGATCCCATCGCCAGAATTTGAAGGTACGGCAAGGGATTGGTTAAAACGCACAGATTCAGAAAATCTTCCGGAAACCAAAACCCAGCGCCGCGATAAAGCGGGAACCCAAGGTGGACATGAGGCGATTCGTCCAGTTGATGTCTGCATTGAGTCGGTTCCAGGGCGAGGCAATTCACTTTATCAGCTTATCCGCAATCGTGCGATCGCTAGTTTATGTAAGCCAGCGATTATTGAACAATCTGAGTTGGTTGTCTCGGCGGGTAAGGTGAAATTTGAGGCGACTGGGAAGCGGATTATTTTTCCTGGCTATGGTAAGTATTGGAATAATTTGGGAGGTGATATCTCTTTGCCTAAGCTTGAGCTTGGGCAGGAGCTAACTTTGATTGACTTGTCCACTCCGAAGGGGCAAACTAAAGCGCCCTCTCGATTCTCTGAATCCCAACTGATACAGGAGCTAGAGAAAGAGGGGATAGGGCGTCCGAGTACCTTTTCTAGTATTGTCGGGGTATTGTTGCAGCGGGGGTATGTCCGGCTTTCAAGTCGGAAGCTGATTCCTACTTCCTTGGGAAAAGAAGTCGATGAATTTCTACAGCGGGTGATTTCTCAACTCATTGAGCCAGGATTTACTCGCCAAATGGAAGAATCCTTGGATGCGATCGCTGGTGGCTCTGTGGATTGGCAGCAGTATTTGATTCAGTGGCACGAGGAAGAGTTCATACCCCTTCTAAGGAACGGAGAGCAGGTGGTGCAGCAAGAATATGCTCTGCCAGAGGATGAACTTATTGATATTAATTGCCAGTTTTGTGAAAATTCAACTCTGACCAAGCGTTATAGCAATAGTCCAAAGCTGGAGACAGATCATTATCTGGTGTGTCCAGAATGCGATTCTCCCCATTTTTGGAATGAGCAGTTAGGGGGATATCAACTTCCTCATAAACTGCGGATTATTGCAAAAGTTGAAGAGAGCAACTTGACTGAGTTTGACTGTCCGGAATGTGGTTCTAAGCTGGAAAGGCACGAATATGAGAAAAAAGGACAGACTAAGGCGATGCTTCGATGTTGGAGACGGAGTAAGCGTAAATGTTCATCTGTAGCTTTTTTCCCGTCTAAATATGGAAAAGGATGGTGGTCAAAAAAATATGGAGAGTTGTTTGATGGCGAAGAGAACTCGGTTGATTTTCAAAAATTAATTTAGTTGATTCAGGGAATTGATTTTGATAACTGGATTTTGTTCAAGCGGCGAGTGCGATATAAATGGATAATGATTCAGATGTAGTATATTACGTTGATACAAATAAAAACCCTGATGATTATTCAAGGCAGGAAATTTTAGACCTAGCATTAGGACGTGCCAAGCCTAAACCTAAGTCTAAGCCTTCTGAAAAAACGTTGATTGATGAACAAGTTGAATATCTCAATTGCGTTCGCTTTGACGTTGAGGATTGGGAGGGGTTTCGCCAAGCAGAAGACAAGATAAATAATGCTATAGGAAGTGTCAAAGCAATTAGGAATTCTAGCTCTGTTGATGACAGAAGGGAGGCGGCTCAAAAAGTTGTACAGGCGCAAGATGTTCAACAGGTAGAAGGAAAATGGTGGGAGGAATATTCTTGTCCTGCTGATAAATTAGAGTATGCACAGTCAGGATACTGGGGACTTGAGATTGAAGGCGAGGATTATATTGAAAACTCTCAGGAACAGGAATCAGTAGAGATGAGTTTTGATAAAGAGACGGCATCCCAACAGTTAGAAGATGCTGGAATGGGTGAAAAATATGTTGGCATGACAGCGGATATTCTAGAACGGAAGAGTCAAGGCAATGAACTGTCTAGTAAACAGCAAAATGCTCTGGATAAAGCTCAGGAGGTAATTGGGGATAAGCTAAATATTGAGTCGGTGGGTCAGGTAGAGGTAGGGGAACCGTCATCGGCTAGTAACGGCAGCTTTGATAAAGAGACGGCATCCAAGCAATTAGAAGATGCTGGAATGGATAGAAAATATGTTGGTATGACGGCGGATATTCTAGAGCAAAAGAGTCAAGGTAAGGATCTGTCTAGTAAACAGCAAAGAGTTTTGGATAAAGCTCAGGAGGTAATTGGGAATAAGCTAGATATTGAGTCGGTGGGTCAATCTCAGCCAAAAAAAAGGTTCTTGGAAAAAAGCCAAGAGCAATTGAGGCAGGAGACTAAAGTCAAAAAAATGGGTGCAGAGGTTTCTGCTAATGCTGAAAAGTATATGCAATACGCAAAAGAAAATGGCATAGCTCACCAGGCGGGTAGTACGGCTACCATTGAAGGGGAAAAATACACTGTTTCTGAGATTGATGGTCGGATGGCTGTCTTTAATAAAGAGACAGATTCAGAGGTTGTTAGTCAAGGGGGCGAAGTGATTAAGGCTGAGGGAGTTAATCAGCAGGATTTAGAGAATTGGCAACGTGTTGGAGAGATGGTAGATCAAGAAAGGAAAAGGAGTAAAGAGAAAGAGCAAGAGCAAGAAGAGGAAATAGAGGCTTAATAATTGTTCGGGAGTAAAACTATAGTAGCAGTTAGATAAGAAGAGGTAGCAATGTCCCAAGAAGAAATGAATAAAGAATTAGCAAAATCAATAGTTGAGGTTGCTTTAGAATTTGTTAGGGTTAGCCAAAATAGGAGTGATAGCAAGGTTGAGGTTCTTGGAAGCTGTACCTCTTTGAAAGGGAAAGTATATGATTTCATGCAGATATTGGATCGCGTCTCCATTGTTAATAAGCAGTCTCAAGGAGAAATAATTTATGATCTTAAAACAGGCGAAGTTATTAAAAATGATGAGATGACAGAGGTAGATTTGAATAATTGGCGTGAAGCTTTGGAATTGGTGGTTCCGTTATCGTGAAGCGAAAAACCACTACTAATTGGCTAATTGAAATTGATTCTGATTTTGGGAATTGGCTCATGAACAACCGATACCAATTAATGGTTAAGCGAATAAGTCGTCAATTATTATCTCAGAACAAAGTCCAAGATTCCTTTAGTGCGAGTCTAGCGGCGAGGATTATTGCCCAATTTAAATTGTTTGGAGTACAGTTGTCAGTTGCGAGGAGAAGAACCCTTAAAAGCCTTGTAAAAAAAAGATAATTGATGATAAATCGGAAAAGGAGAAGTTTCAAGATTTTAGTTAACGAAAAGAGGTACAGGATTGAAATTGTACCCCTACTTCCTGCCTCCTACTCTCTGCCTCTACTTCTCTCTTCCTTCAAATTTGGATAATTCTATTAGTGCCACTATCTCTGGAAAATCAATTAGAAGGAGTAATATTTGAGAAATATACTTATTCTTGAGAACTCTGTTGGTTCCCATTTTTTTTCGTAATTCAGAAAATTTTCTAAATTCCATAAGTCCTATTTTGTATTTTGTTCTAGTTCAAGCAGCTCATATATCTCTACATTTAATATAAAACAAATTTGAGCTAAAAGTCTATCTTCTATCTGTGGTAGATATTCGGTGTTTTTCCACCGAGATATTGTATTTCGATGTACACCTACCTCATCGGCTACATCTTGAATGGTTTTCCCTCTATTATTCGCTAAGTGCATTGCTAGATGGTTGCGAAAAGTCCAGCGTACACGAGCGTTTGTCGTTTTGTTACTTTGCTTCATTATTTGCTGCTGTACTAATAAGGTTTTTTCTGTCTCCATTGCCCATCACCACCATTATATAGAGCAAATGCACTGTTAACTAATGTTAATGCACTGTTTAAAAGTGCAAATGCACTGTTATATGGTGTATAATGAATAAAAGAAAGGGCGTCGCGGGTTGGATGCCTCACGACGCCGACCTTATATACTATTGGGATTGTAACAAATGATAAACGCTGTAGCACCTATAAACATTACATCTGAACAGATCCTGAAGGCTGCTCAAGCTATATCTCATAGCGGGTGTCTGGACATGCCGCAAGTACAAGTAGCGATCGCTCTGCAAAAGTGGTTGGAATTTCAAATAGAGGATTTTCTTGGAGATCCTGATTTTGCAACTTGGAATTTAGGGCGAAAGACTTTCCTCGAAGGTCTTTCGTCGGCATCAGGGTATAAACAAATACCTCTCCTTAATGATGAAAGCGAAGGTTCTGCTTTTGCTGAAACGGTAGTAGCAGAAGTTGGTTGATGCTCATCTTTGCCTTTTGTTGTCCGCTTTGCGATAGCGGACGACAGAGGATATTTGGTTTTTCGAGAGAGGTAATGATAATGAATTCAGATAATTCAACTGCAATGTCTAGGACGGTTGAAGTTTTAGATGGAGAATTGACAGAATCTACAGAATCTATGTTGAGCCAGGAAGAGGCTCAAGAATTGAATCAATGTCTCAAAGAGAGTTTCAGGCAAGCTCAAGACCTTTTTCGTCAATGTGCATATTATCTTCTGCAAATGGATGAACGCCAGGGGTGGAAGGCTTTAGGGTATCGTGGTTTCTCTGACTGGTTGAAGAAGGAAATTATTCCTTGTTATGGCTTGTCGGAGCGATATCTTCAGCGCTTAAAGCAGGTTGCCGCCTGGGAAAGGAATGTTATGCAACATTCCAAAGACGTGAATCCTGATTTAATTGCGGAATTGCCTGTTAGCCAACGGGTAATTATTGCTCAGATTCCCTCAATCGACAAACAAGTCGAGCTTTTAAAAGAGTGTGATCAACGAAAGAGCCAGGGAAATCCCCATACCGCATCATCTCTTAAGGATGTAGTGAAGCGCATCAAAGAGCAGGATCAGCAAGCGCATCTAGAAAAAATTCCATCAGCTTGGCAGTCTGATGAATATGAGGTAGATTTTCCTGTAACTGTATGTGGAAAGAGTTTCAATGTTATCTTCCAGTCAGCCAAATCTGACGGGGATTACTTCCATCGCTTCCAACTCGTAGGCGAAGGAGTTTCGCCTACGGGAGCAAAAACTCATTATGCTTACTTTGACGATGCTCATCAGCATGAGTCTCCCCAGGTATACATTGAGCAAGTTCTTGGTGAGATTCTCCAATCCGCTGAGGGTGCTGGGGGTGAGGGCGAAGCTGCTAGTACCAGCGCCGATGCCGATGGTGATGATGAATCTGCTGGGGGTGAGGGCGAAGCTGCTAGTACCAGCGCCGATGCCGATGGTGGAGATGATGAATCTGCTGGGGGTGAGGGCGAAGCTGCTAGTACCAGTGCCGATACCGATGGTGGAGATGATGAATCTGCTGAGGGTGAGGGCGAAGCTGCTAGTACCAGTGCCGATGCCGATGGTGGAGATGATGAATCCGCTGAGGGTGAGGGCGAAGCTGCTAGTACCAGCGCCGATGCCGATGGTGCTGAGGGTGCTGATGCTGATATTGTTGGGCGACGGGTAGTTGTGGTTTGTCCTCCAGGGTGGGTGGAAATGCCATCTGCTCCTTCGGGATACCGAGGTACGGTGCAAAGTCATATCCCCAAGAAAAAAAGTCCCAATTTGTATAAAGTTCTGCTGGATAAGTCTCCTGCACCTGGGAAACGGCGCGATGTCGCCATTGATCTCAACCGATTTCGCCTGATTCCTTTTTGCTTGGGTGATATTCAGTCAAGCCAAGATCTCCAGTTGTACTTGAGCGATACTGGAACCAGTGTAAGTATAGAGATTCAGGAATTGGATTCTTATCAGCGGCGGCAATTAGGTAAGATTCCGGAGCTTCCAAAAATCTTGAGAGAAGCTTGTGCAGAATTTTTTACCGAAGATGCAATAGCTGAATTGATCAATCTTCTTGATGTCAGTGAGGAGATTAATGAACCTGACTCTCTAATGGATTGTCAATCAGAGGAGGAATTTCGCCAGTATTTGAATTGTAAGGATTTAGGTGAGATTTGGCGAGAAATCAGGCAGTCTCAATCCCCACAAAATGACAATGTTAGTGAATTGTCCGAATTCAAAGCCAATTATCGGAAAAGGATGGATCAAGAGGCAAGTCGAAAGATATCTGCAAAGGATGAGCGAATTGCGGAGCTGGAAAAAGAAATTGCCGAATTAAGGCGTCAAATTCAAGCGAAAGAAAAGCCTGCAAGTCGTCGCCAATCTGTAAAGGCTAAGGCGAAGAAGAGTTAATTTGTGTTGTGATGAATGAACCCACTTTTGGTCTAGATGCACTAAAAGTGGGTTAGTTGTGCCTAAAGGGGGAATCTTGAATATATCGAAAGTTAAGGTGATCGCGAGTCGCCTTGTACTTTGATATAAGAATGTGTAATCAACTTGCATTGCAGACATGGCGATAGCAGATGAACAACGGCGTCAACTCCGAGAAGCATTTCGCGATCGCTTTCTGGAGGGCGAAAAATTTAGTTCAATTCGGGAGGCTCGGACTTGGGCGTCCCAGCAGGCTGGGCAAAAATTTTCGCCGGGAACCGCCGATGCTAAGGCATTAGAGGAAGTGATTGAGGAAGGATTGGTCGCGGCGGGTCGAAAACTGATACAGGATGCTGGAGATGATGCGAGAAAAGGATTTCAGGATTTAGCGGAACTGTACCAGCGCCAACCTAAATTAGGGACCCGCTCCAGTAGTAGCGTCCAGCGACAGGCTTACTCGACTCCCTTGCCCATTGCTCACTTAGCCTCAATGATGGCAGGAATAAATCAAGATCCCCAAGGAACAGTGTATGAACCCGCTGCTGGTAATGGGGCGCTGTTGATGGGAGCTGATCCAAGTAAAATCAGTGCTAATGAGATTGATCCAGATCGGACTAAGGCTTTAGCTGATCAGGGATTCGAGGTAACGACTCAAGATGCGACTACCTACAAGCCGGATCAAGAGTACGATTTCATTATCGCCAATCCTCCCTTTGGCAGTGTTCGGGATCAGGATAGTCCCAATCCAAAGGCGAAGAAGCGATGGCAAATCGGTGATTTGAATACTAGCCAAATTGACCATGCGATTTGCTTGAATTCCTTAGAGGCGCTCAAAGAAGATGGAAAAGCTGCCCTAATTATTGGCGGGATAATGGGAAATGACCCCGAACAGCGCAGCGATCGCTACAACAGCTTGGCGAATCGGGGATTTTTTAAAGAACTCTACGACAATTACAACGTAACCGATCACATTTCAATATCTGGCGATTTGTACTCGCGCCAGGGGGCAGGGTTTCCAGTCGATTTGATTGCTATCGACGGGCGAGGGAAAAGCGATCGCTCCTATCCAGCGGCGGATGTCCCCCCGGTTTACTACAGTTTTGATGAGCTAGAAAACGAGGTTTTGTCACGTTATGTATCTTCAGAGCCAGCCAAATTACTGGATGCCAATCGAGGAACAGATCACACCAGAGATGCCGATGCTGCACTTCTGGACAGCCGTGGAAGTTCCTCAAGAGATGCAGGAGATTCCCTCGATAGGGGAGTATCTGCAACTACTGGGGTTGAGGGTAGCCTGGTTGATACGCCAAGAACCAATGGAGGACGCACAGCGGATAATTCGGGAGGAAATGCCTCCCTTGATGCGGGACGGAATCCTGAACGTATTGAAAATGCCCTTAGCGTCGGACATCAACGAGGTAGCCGAAGCTTGGGCGAAGGCGCTAGTGATCGACAATCCGGAGATTCGCAATCATCTGGGACTGTATTGGAGAGTGGACTTTCCAGCCCCAGTGCTGACCAACCCGAACCAGATCGTCAAGGCGAAGGGGCTGATTCAGACTTTGAGTCTAGCCGAATGGCTGGGGCAGATGAGAGCAACGCCAATCGAGTTTTAGGTTCGCGTCAATCTCAGGTACAAGTACAAGACCAACAAGGAGAAAATAAAATGAGCGAAGAATTACAAGTTCCTTACCAGCCCTTTAGTCAGGGAAAGCGTTTGAACTCTTTGGTTCCCAAAAATATGGCAGCAGGAATTCATGGTTCCTTAGAGCGAGTTCAGGAGAGGCATGGTGATATTGATGATTATGTTGCCAATGAGATGGGATGGTCCAAAGAAGAACTGCACGATAAGTTAAGTGCGGAGCAAACCGATGCCGTCGCACTGGCTTTAAACAATTTTGAACATGGTGCAGAAACCATCTTGGGGGACATGACAGGGGTTGGTAAGGGACGTGTTGTTGCTTCGATGATTCGCAAAGCAAAACAAGAGGACTTGACTCCTGTCTTTGTAACAGAAAACCCGAACTTGTATCGGGATATGCTTAGGGATTTACAAGATATAGGAGAGGAAATTAATCCGTATTATACGGATTCACAATTGAGGCTTGATACAATTGATGGGGGAGAAATTAAATATTCTTCGGCACAGCACAAACAGGAAGAAGCAGAGATTCTTAAGAATAAAGATTTAGGGGATAAGGATGCAATCTTTACTACCTATTCTCAAATGCAGACTGTTGGTGGTAAAGAACCAGATAGGCGGCAAATATTACGCGATTTCGCCCCCAACAGTTTTTTGATTATGGATGAATCTCACAATGCAGGAGGAAGTGGTGGGGGTGCAGAAAGTTTAGTTGGTAAAAATGGAATACCTAATCGGGCTGGCTTTACTCGTGAGCTTAAGTCCATGGCGGCGAGGTCATTTTCGTCTAGTGCTACCTATGCGAAGAATCCCGGTGTCATGGATTTATACAGCGGTACGGATATGAAGAAAGCCGTCGAGAATGTCGATAGTTTGGTTGGTATTGTTCAGGATGGCGGCATTCCCATGCAGCAAGCTCTGGCTTCGCAGTTGAGCGAGGCAGGGCAGTATGTGCGCCGGGAACGGTCTTATGAAGGCGTGGATTTTGACAATAAAATCTTCCCTACTGATCAGCAGATGACCAATGATGAAGCTGAAATCATGCAGGGAATCATGCAGTTTGATCGGGCTAAGGATCGTGCTATTGGGTCAATAGATAAGGAATTAAAAGCAAATGCTCAGGAGTTGACCCGTGATGGCTCAACGGGATTAGCTGGTGCTGAGAGTGTTAATTTTACTTCTTTGATGCATAATTACCTCGATGCATCCAACCTTGCTAAAAAGACTCAAGGTGCAATTGATTTGGCTTTAGAGTCAATCGAGAATGAGGAGAAACCAATTCTGACTGTTTCCAATACAATGGGCAGTTTCTTGGAGCAGTATGCTGAAGATAATATGTTAGAGCCAGGGGAGGTTATCGATGCCGATTTTGGCGATATGCTTGAGCGCTATCTAGAGCGAAGCAGGGAAGTTATTATTCGGGATCATACTGGTGGAAGCAGTCGGCGGCGATTAACAGATGAGGAGTTAGGGGAAAAAGCGTTAGATTTGTATAACGAGACTCTGGAGAAGATTAGAGATTGTGATTTTAGTCGGGTTCCAGTTTCTCCGATTGATAATATTCGTTTTCAGCTTGAAGAGAAAGGATTTAAAACTGGAGAAATTACAGGGCGCAGCGATCGCGTGGAGTATGAGCGCAATAAGGAAGGAGAGCTTGTCGGACGCTACGCCAAGCGCTCTGGGGCTGAAAACTCCAGGGCGGGGAAAGCCCAGGCTGTCGATAGTTTCAATTCAGGGCAAACTGATGCTCTGGTACTGAACCGTTCTGGTGCGACGGGCATTTCTTTGCACTCCTCGGAGAAATTTGATGACCAAAAGCGGCGGCACATGATTTGTGTGCAGCCGGAGCGTGATGTAAATCAAACAATGCAAATGTTTGGTCGAGTGCATCGAACGGGTCAGGTCAATGCCCCAAAAATCACGATTGGTGCTGGGGATAACCCTAGTGAGAAGCGGACTATGGCGGTTTTGATGGGGAAACTGGCGAGTCTGAATGCAAATACTACGGCTAGCCGGGAAGGGCAAATTGAATTCGATGCAACAGATTTTCTGAATGAGCTTGGGGATAAGGTCGTTGCAGATATTGTGGGCGAAAATTTCGAGTTAGATAGTAAACTGGATTTCCCGATTAAAGATGAATTAGAAGGAACTGCGCGGCGAGTGACGGGGAGAATGGCTCTCTTGCCTCTGCAAGAGCAAGAAGAGTTAATGTCAACGATTGAGGACGAGTATAACGAATCCTTAAATCGAGAAATTGCTATGGGGAGAAATCCTCTTAAGGCTGAGTTTTTGGATCTAGATGCTCGGACAATAGCGTCTGTGGAGGTCACACCACCAGATAAGAATTCAAACAGTCCATTCACTGATGCGGTTATTTTTGATGTGATGGATGTTAAGAAGAGGTCACAGCCTCTAACAACGCTAGAAGCAATGAATACGGTTCGTTCAGAGTTAGGATTAGATCCGGTTTCCGATTTAGAGGAATTTAATCCTTCTGACTTGAAGATGGAGGGACAGAGGCAAAGCCAGGACTTGCAGGATAAAATTGAAGACTTGGCGGAAGACTGGAAGAATAAGCGAAGTGGCTTATTCAAAACTGAAGAAGCTCGTCAAAGATTTGAAGATACGATTGATAAGCATGAGAAAATTGTTTCCGACATAATTGATGATTTTCCGGTTGGGGAAACGGTTCGGTTAAAAACTCCTGAAAGTTCAGTGTACTATGGGGTTATCTCTCAACATAAATCCTCGGCAAAAGAAGGTAAAGATAATCCTGTTTCTCCCTCGAAGTGGAAGGCGAATATTTTGTTGGCGGATCAAGCCAGAGAAATTTCGCTTCCCCATTCTAAGATAGCCAAGCGAGATTATGAACTTACCGCACAAGATACAGAAGATTTTGAAGATAAAGAAATTTATTCGCTGTTTGACGAACGTCAGGGATCTAGTCGTGAATTGCGGGGGATGTTTCGGGGAAATTTAGTCCGGGCGGCAGAGAAGCATCTTTCGGACGGAAAAATGGTGAATTTTGCTGATGCCAATGGTGAGATCCAGCAAGGGTTGTTGATGGACAAAAAATTTGATCTTGCTGAATCATTAGAGACAATGCCTGTTCGGTTTTCTAGTGCCGAAAAGGTTGAGCAATTTACCCGCGATTATGGACTGTCTGTTCACAGTAGAAACGAGAATTTTAGCTTGGATTATAATGATTCTGCTCAAGAATTTGTAATGTCTACTCCCAAATCTAAGAGTCAGGGTGGGGAATTTTATCTTGATCAGAAGCTATTGGATGCGGCTGGAGGTGGAGAATTTTATTCCATTGGGCAGTCGATGGAGCTGGGATTCACTGCCGATCACATGGAAGCGGTGTTCGAGCGAATGGAGCAAAAAGGTGGTTTATATGCTGTAGGAGATGATATTCCTCTGGCGCGAGAGATGATGGGGGAACAATTACCAGATTTAAGTAGCCTTGATCCGGCGTCACTGGAAGAAAAACGACAGCAAGCACAAGCTGAAGCTGTTGAGGCGGCGATGCTTGAAGCGGCACAAGAGCAGAGGGAACTTGAGTCAGAAGAGGTAGAGGTAGAAGAAGAACAGGTAGAAGAGGAAGATATTTCTAGTCGGGTGCAAGAAGTCATTGCCCGTAATCGAGAATTTGATCAGCGTCAGGGGCAGCAAGAGCAAGAGGAAATTACTGAAGCTGAAGCTCAAGATGAAGGCGAAGGTGAAGGCGATCGCGAACAAGATCAGCAACTTTTGGATGAGTTTTTTGAGGAAGAAAATGAAGACTTAGAGCCGTCCGAAGTAGCAGAAGACTTAGCCGAGGATATTCTTAGCTCTGGGGATAATGATGTTGTTTTAGAGGGGCAGTCGTTATCGCCGTTAGAAAATGATGCTGTTTTAGGGGGACAGTCATTATCGCTGTCAGAAAATGATGCTAAGACTTCTACATTATTGAATGAGGACGAGCTTATTCGAGAAGCTGCTGAGGCTTGGCGATCCGTCGAGAGAGATAGACAAGAGGGTGAAGTTCTGGATGAGGATGACGAATTTGATCAAGGGGGAAGGCAGTTAGAGGGAGAGTTCAATGATGATGTAGAGTTAGAGCAGTACGTTGAGGCAGCAGAGGTGAATTCTGCCAGGGCGGATGAAGTGGCTGAAGCTTGGCAGGCTGATAGCCTTCAATCCGAGGAGCAAGAGGTTATTGAAGCCCTGAATGAGAATGAGGATGAACTTGTACAGGAAGGGCAGGAAGGCGGAGAGCCAGAACCGTTGCCTTCAGAGTTGGAGGTGCGATCGCGACAAGAAAGTGAGCGTGAACCTTCTGATACCATTAATCGTATTAATGTTGGTGCTGAGTCTGGGACTTCCGTCGAGGATACTGAAGTCTTAGATGAGGATGAGCTTGTTCAAGTCCAGGAGGGAGAAGAGTTAGCGGAGGAATTTAATCAATTTGATGAGCGGTACGTTGAGGCGGAGGCGAACGCTGCCAGGGCAGATGAAGTAGCTGAAGCTTGGCAGGCTGAATCCGTCAAGGAACAGGAGGATGCTGAAGTCGATGCTGAAGCCTTAGATGAGGATGAGCTTGTTCAAGTCCAGGAGGGAGGAGAGTTAGCGGAGAAATTTAATCGATTTGATGAGCGGTACGCTGAGGCAGAGGCGAACGCTGCCAGGGCAGATGAAGTAGCTGAAGCTTGGCAGGCTGAATCCGTCAAGGAACAGGAGGATGCTGAAGTCGATGCTGAAGTCTTAGATGAAGATGAGCTTGTTCAAATCCAGGAGGGAGAAGAGTTAGCGGAGGAATTTAATCGATTTGATGAGCGGTACGCTGAGGCAGAGGTGAACGCTGCCAGGGCAGATGAAGTGGCTGAAGCTGTGCGAGAGGGTACTGATGATCTCACTAGCACTCCAGAGGTTAAAGCGGCTGAGGCTGATATGCAAATACAAAATGAGGAAGATGAGGTTGGTGATCGCGACAAGGTAGAAAGTGCAGAGTTAGATTCTCCGGATTCAGATCAAGAGGCAGATGGACGTGAACCCGCC
>CAKZMA010000551.1 GCA_937127375.1 uncultured Coleofasciculus sp.
GGCGGCTGATCGGTGCGCGATCGCGTGGTTGTTAAAGGTGTCGCTGATCTCAAAGTAGACAAAAGAGACCGTCAAACGAGAGAAATGCGCTGGGAACAGTTGGACGAGGATTTCACCTACACCGGGAAAGAGTTAGACGGTTCAGTCGTAGCTCAAGACCAGATTAGAACTGTAATCCGGATCTTTCGCGATCGCTTATTGACCGAGATTTTTCCGGGTCGAGAGGAAGTGCCGAAAACCCTCGTTTTTGCTAAGGATGATTCCCATGCTGAAGATATTGTCAGGATGATGCGGGAAGAGTTTGCTAAGGGGAATGAGTTTTGTCAGAAGATTACTTATAGGACGACGGGGAAGAAGGTAGAGACGCTGATTCAAGAGTTACGTAATTCTTATCACCCGCGTATTGCGGTAACAGTTGACATGGTTTCCACGGGTACGGATATTAAACCCCTAGAATGTCTGCTGTTTATGCGAGATGTGAAATCGAGGACTTATTTTGAGCAGATGAAGGGAAGGGGAACCCGAACGATTAACCCCAATGATTTCCAGGAAGTTTCACCAGATGCTCAGTTCAAAGACCATTTTGTGATTGTGGATGCGGTGGGGGTCTGTGATTCTGATAAGACGGATTCTCGACCCTTAGAACGTAAGCGTAATGTCCCGTTTAAGCAGTTGTTACAAGGTGTAGCTGTGGGGGTACGAGATGAGGATAGTTTGACTTCTTTAGCCGGAAGGTTAGCCAGATTAGACCGGAGGTTAGGGGAGAGCGATCGCTCTGTGTTAGAGGCTGCCGCAGGTCAATCTTTACCGGAGATTACTCAGGGTTTATTAGCGGCTTTTGACCCAGATGAGCAAATCGAGGCAGCCAAGCAGCAGTTTAATCAGGAACAGCCTACACCCGAACAGTTAGAGCAGTCTAGGGAAGCGTCTCTCGTGCTTACTATTGTATGTTTTATATTACTGAAAACTGAAAACTGATAACTGAATGTCCGACCCAGGCGATCGCGTTGAGATGGTGCTAACGAATCCACCCTTCGGTAAAAAGAGTAGTGTCACCATCTTTAACCAAGAAGGCAAAGCCCAAAAAAAACAAATCGTTTATCAGCGTGATGACTTCTGGGCTACCAGTTCTAACAAACAACTCAACTTCCTCCAGCACGTCAACATCGATTAGGACGTTCGGCACCATTGTAGAGACGTTGCATGCAACGTCTCTACTTCGTAGATACGATGAAGCTGGGGGAGTGTCAAAGACTCTCAGGAAACGTATAGTTTGATAAGGTCATCCAGAAAAAACAGCAGTAAGCGATCGCATCTGAACGTCTATGGAAACCAGTGATTTTACTCAATCCTCATCCACTCCCTCATCCCCAGACAAACCCCTGCCTAGAATCAAGATTTTGACCATGTTCCGTCTGGGTTTATTCCAGATGGGGTTAGGGATTATGGCGATTCTCACCTTGGGTATCCTCAACCGGGTGATGATTAGCGAACTGGGGATTAATCCCGCCTATGCTACGGGTGTTTTAGCCATGCATCAACTGGTGGCTCCGGCTAGAATTTGGTTTGGTCAACTTTCCGATGCTAAACCCCTGTTTGGATATCACCGCAGTGGTTATGTTTGGCTGGGTACGGCTGGATTTGCGATCGCGGCTTTTTTTGCGGTTCAGGTGATGTGGCAACTGGGCGCAGCCGTACAAACGGCGGGAGGTTGGACATTAAATACAGAGATATTAGGCTGGACAGGGGTATTGGCATTAATTTTTACCCTCTATGGTTTAGCCCTGAGTGCTAGTTCTACCCCATTTACCGCCATGCTGGTGGATGTTTCGGATGAAGACAATCGCTCCAAGTTAATCGGCACAACCTGGTCAATGCTGATGGTGGGTATTATTATTGGCGGGATTACCGGGGGAATCTTGCTCAAAAGCCTTGATCCAGCAGAAACAGCATCATCGGTTGGTGCAGAGGTTCTCTCCTCACCCCTAGCCACCTTACAGACTCCCCTCAACCGCCTGTTTATCATCGTTCCATTAGTGGTTATCGGATTAACCCTCCTAGCGACTCTGGGAATTGAGAAAAAATACTCCCGCTACGCTTCCCGTTCGAGTTTAGTCGAGCGAGAAGACAAAGTTACGTTGGGTAGGGCGCTGAAAGTGTTAACCGCCAGTCGCCAAACGGGTTTATTTTTCACCTTTTTACTGGTAATGACGATTAGCCTGTTTATGCAGGAAGGCGTGTTGGAACCTTATGGCGCTGATGTCTTTGGCATGCCCATTAGTGAAACGACTCGACTCAATTCCTATTGGGGATTAGGCACATTAATCGGTGTGAGTACCACAGGGTTTTTAGTCGTACCTCGTATCGGTAAGCAGAATACGACAAAATTGGGGTGTCTGTCCGTAGCCATTAGCTTCTGCCTGATTATTCTATCCGGATTTACCCAACAGGGGGAGATTTTGAAGCTAGCGATGCTGTTATTTGGTTTAGCGGCGGGAATCACCACAACAGGCGGATTAAGTCTAATGCTGGATCTGACAGCAGCGGAAACCGCCGGAACCTTTATTGGCGCGTGGGGATTAGCCCAAGCGATCGCGCGGGGGATAGCTACCTTTGTCGGCGGTTGGGTGTTGTCCATTGGAGAAGCCTTGTTTACCGCACCTGTATTAGCTTATGGCTTGGTGTTTGCCTTGCAAGCCGTGGGGATGATTGTCGCGATTGGGTTTTTGGGACGAGTGAACGTGCAAGAATTCCGGAATAATACCAAGCAAGCGATCGCGACGGTTATGGAAAACGATTTAGACGGATAATATTGTAGGGGCGGGTTTGACGATTATCGGTTTGGGTTGACCCAGATGTAACTCGCGCCCGCCCTGACCTAATTTGGGGTGTGACAATTTCTGTCCTGGAACTCCGGTTCAACAACCCCACGCTACTAGCGTAGAGCGTGGGGATTGCCGGACAAACGACAATTTAAACCGTTGAATACCGCTCTTAGTCTCAGCTTGGCACAGACCTCCGGATACTTCCCTAGTCCGGATTACCTCTAAAACCTTTTGTCGGGTTGTTGTTGGACAAGACATCTTAGCTGAGATGGCGGGAAGGGACTAATTACTTTACTCGGAGGTTTATCACCATGTTACGAGTACCAGTTTTATCAAAATCAGGTAAGCCGTTAATGCCCACCAAACCTAGCCGCGCTAGACGTTGGTTAAGGGATGGCAAAGCCAAAGTGGTACATAATGACTTAGAATGCTTTGCTATTCAGTTGACCTTTGAGACAGGAGAGGAAGCGCAACCCATAGCCATGGGGATAGACCCTGGTAAGGGTTACTCAGGGATCGGGGTTCAGTCAAGTCATTTCACCCTCTGGATGGGACACCTAGTTCTACCGTTTAAGACGGTGAAAGAACGGATGGAATTACGACGGATTATGCGTCGAGCTAGACGAGGGAAACGAATTAACCGGAAGTTGCCCTACTCTGAACGTTGCCATCGTCAAGCTCGGTTTGACAATCGTAAAAAGGGTAAACTGCCACCGTCAATCCGAGCTAATAAGCAACTGGAATTGCGGATAGTCAAAGAGTTGTTTAAACTGTTTCCGATTAGTGCCATTCATTATGAGTTGGTCATGGCTGACGTAGATAAAACCAGTGGGCGCAAGTCGGCTCGGTCTGGCGTTGGTTTCTCCCCAGTGATGGTAGGTCAGAAACAAATGCTTAAGTGGTTGTCTGAGTTAGCGACCGTGATAACTCACCAAGGATGGCAAAGGGACGGGAACGGAACCAGTCAGCTTAGGCAATGGTTAAGATTAGCCAAAGACAAGAAAGACAAATCGAACCAGACACCAGCTACACAAGCCGTTGATGGTGTAACCTTAGCCGCGTTTGAGTTTACCCGATGGCAGGAATGGCACTCTGATAATGCCAAGCATGGTGACTGGCAAGGCAGTGTCGAAGTTACCTCAGCACCATTTGCCATAATCCGTAGACCACCAATTAGCCGTAGACAGTTGCATCTGTGTGTTCCATCCAAAGGGGGTAAACGGCGCAAGTATGGCGGCACAGTTACCCGCCATGGGTTTAGGAAAGGCGACAAAGTTATAGCCGAAAAAGCTGGAAAAACTTACGTCGGCTGGTGTTCTGGAGACACCGAGAAACAAGTTTCAGTTAGCGGTATTAACTGGAAACGACTTGGGCAATTTAGTGCCAAAAAAGTCCAGTTGTTGCAGCGAAGCACGGGATTAATCGTCGTGCCTTCACCTGGACTGTCAAATCTCCCCTTATTGAAAGGGTCGATTTGACCGCTATTCCTCTCCACCCTGCTTCGCTGAGGGTGGAGTCTCACGCGAATACGATGAAGGAATTTTGGGCGTCTGTACTCGACTTTGCCAAAGAGATTACTAACCATGTTGGTAGCCAACTACTGCCTGATTTTCGCTGCTGTCAGGCGTCGCAGAAAGCGGATGGGAGTTTGGTAACCAAAGCAGATCATTGGGCGGATGAGACGATTCGTCGGGCGATCGCGTCTCGGTTTCCTAGCCACGGAATCATCAGTGAGGAAGGGGAACATCGGTTTCCGGATACCGAGTGGTGTTGGATTATCGATCCCTTAGATGGTACGACTAACTTTACACGAGGTATCCCGATTTGGGGCATCTCTCTGGGCTTGCTGTATCACGGCACACCCGTGTTCGGATATGTTCATTTCCCCCCCATTGGACAATCCTTCCATGGTTTTTGGGCGGGGGAATCGGGATTAGCCGATATCATCCCTGGCGCGTTTATGAATGAGTTTTCCATCCACAGTAGTCCGGATGAACTCAGTAATAATCACTTTTTCAACCTTTGCTCTCGCAGTACCTCCCTCTTACAGCAACCCTTCCCCTGTAAAATTCGCATGTTAGGGGTTGCCAGTTATAACTTCATCACCGTTGCCACAGGAGCGGTTCTCGGCGGGATGGAAGCAACACCCAAGATTTGGGATATTGCGGGGGCGTGGGTAATTGTGAAAGCAGCGGGTGCGGTTTGGGTGTCGTTGGAGTCAGACCCAATTTTCCCGTTGAAAGTCGGTCAAGATTATGGTGGGCGATCGTTTCCCACGCTGATTGTCAGCCGTTCTGAATTAGTGGATGTATTTAAATCCTATATCCAACAGAACCAGAATTAGTTCCTAGATGTTTCAGGGGAACGTCTCTACAAGCTCCCCCCGCTCCCTCAGCTCCCCCCGCTCCCCCCGCTCTCCCCCGCTCCCCCATCACCCCTAAAATCTTGGCTAGAACCTTGATGATCACTCTACCGAGAGGTCATTATGGAAGCGGCAATACATTACAGCGATCGCTCCTAGCCATTTGCTACTGTACAGATTAATCCGGCTACAGGGAAAGGGCAGATCGTGATCAGTGGTGACATCGGGAAAGTTAAACCTAGCCCAAGGGTGCAACCAAACGATACTCAAGGTAATACGGGAAGCGGCTTCTCTACCAGTAGCAGGGTATCAACGTTGAAAGGCTCACGAATAAGAGTTTTTTAAGCAAGCCCCCACGATGGCGATTGCCCTCGTTACCCGCATAAAAAATAGGGGTTTGGGGTAAGGACGGGTTAAAGCCGCTTAATTGGGTGTTTTCCCTTCCCGTCCTTAGCCAAGTTTTTTGAGAGTATTATGGAGCAATAGAGATTTATCATGTCTTACGAGCAAGAAAAACAGGTAGCTATTGAGGCAGCGCTGACAGCAGCCAAACTCTGTGAGCAAGTTCGCCAAGAACAGGTGACTGAAGCGATGGAAAAGAGCGATAAAAGTCCAGTCACGGTGGCGGATTTGGGTTCCCAAGCGGTTATCTGTCGAGCGTTAGCGATGGCGTTTCCTGATGACCTCGTGGTGGGTGAAGAAGATGCGTCCCAGTTGCGTCAACCCGAAATGGCAGATCAACTGAATCGGGTGAGTCACTACGTCAAGTCTGTCGTTGGTGATGCGACACCGGATCAGGTATTGGACTGGATTGATCGCGGTAATAGTCAGATTGGGGGGCGCTATTGGACATTAGACCCCATCGATGGCACAAAAGGGTTTCTGCGTCAAGACCAATATGCTGTGGCTTTAGCGCTGGTGGAACTGGGTGAAGTGAAACTGGGTGTTCTAGTTTGTCCCGCTTTACCTGTTTCCCCATATCAACCGGATGGAGAAAAGGGTGTCCTATTTGTAGCGGTACGGGGTCAGGGTGCAACCATGGTTCCTATATCGGGTGGAGAACCTCAGCCGATTCAGGTAACAAAGGCTGATAGTCAGGAAGCGATGCGTTTTGTGGAGAGTGTGGAATCCGGTCACGGGGATCACTCCCGACAGGATGCCGTTGCCAAAGCCGTAGGCATTACCTCACCTTCGTTGCGGATGGATTCTCAAGCTAAGTATGGCGCAGTCGCGTCGGGTCGTGCATCGCTTTACCTGCGTTTGCCATCACCTAAATCACCCGATTATCGGGAAAAGATTTGGGATCATGCGGCGGGAACGATTGTGGTTGAGGAAGCTGGCGGACGGGTGACCGATATGTACGGGAAAGCCCTTAACTTTTCTCTCGGTGCCAAACTGTCTGATAATCAGGGGGTCATTGTCAGCAATGGTGTGATTCACGATACCGTGCTGGACGCCTTGCGGGAAACCGCGAGCGTGTAAACAGGTTGCTGATATAACGTCTGTCAGCGATCAAAAAGGGAAAAGGTTAAACCTTTTCCCTGGAACCTATCACTCACAAGCTTTAGTCAAGCCACTTAATTTTCAGCATTGGTTTCACCAGTTGACCCAGAATGACTCACCAACGGTTCTTCAATCAGTTGATCTAAACCGGCAAAGTTCAAGGCAGATTGCCAATTCTCTTGAACTTGAGGATCATTAGTATAATCCTGACGTAACTGAGCCAATATACCTGCTGCATCCATCCAGAAGCCATATTCAGCAAAAATAGCTGGCTTTTCCCGTTCTGATGCATTGGCTAACTTTTGAGCAAGTTCGGTTTCTGGAGAAACACGCTCAACCCACCCTTCAACCGTCAAATTTCCAGAAGCATCACCCCCCTGCTCACAACTGAGGGAAAATACCCACTGGTACTTTTCCGATTCCTTGAGTAGCTCCTCCTCTGTCATCGGCTCTGGCAGAGTGAACATGACAATTCCTGGCGTTTCGTTTAGAGAAACTATTTCGTGATAAATAATCTCTTTGTCTGGACTCAGCAATGCAAATTCTGCTTCCTTGGCTTGAGTCTCACCCACGTAAACCAAGAATGTCGGATTCGGTAATGCCGTTACTTCAACTGGAATTGTGTTTTTTTCCGCAACTTTTGGTACTAACGGTGTGACTTCGACTTCCTCTCCGTAACACATACCCGAACCTCGCGAAAATCCTGCGGTTCTCCACCGAGACGCTCTAATGTTTCGGTTACGAAATCGCAGACCTTTATTTCCAGCGAAGAGGGTTTCTGAAGGCTTCTGATGATTGTGACTGGAAGAATTTGGTTTGAAACCAGCGATTGCCATGGCACTGGCACTCATCACCAATCCCAGAGACAACAGCAGGGAAAATGTTTTCAGATAGATAGAGGGCTTTTTCATGTTACGTTTTGCCAATGGCAGCACTTGAGACAAATCTATTCTGTATATGTATGTAGAGACGTTCCGGCTGAACGTCTCTAGGTCGGGAAAAAAGGATAAGCTTTTCCCTTTAAGGTGTATGTCATATCCTTGTAGGAATCAGTGTTTGGAGGGTGTTAATTTTCAACCCCAGATTCAGCAGACTCGGCACTATCAACAGGACGTTCTGCAACGAGATTTTCTAACCCCACCGATTCTAAGAGATCTTTCCAATCCGCTTGAACTTGAGGATTATTCGGATAACGCTCTCGCAATTTCTCCAGTGAACTCACTGCCTCTGTCCAAATGCCATGATTCACAAATACTTTCGGGTGATCAATGTCTGGGGTTTTGGCTAACTCTTGCTGCAAAGACTCTTCCTTGGCAACTCGCTTCACCCAGCCTTCTGCTGTAGGATTTTGACTCCAATCAGCCAGAGAGCAAGGAATGGTTACAAACCAATTGTAGGTTTGATCCACTTGTAACAACTCATTATCTGGATTAGCCGGATCTGACTCTGGGATGCTAATGCTGACAATTCCGGGAGTTTGATTGTCCAGAGAAACAGTTGTTTCATAAACAACCTCACTCCCGTCTTCAGTTATCAGCGTGAATACTGCTTCCTCTGCCTCAGTCTCAGTGATATGAACTAAGAACGTCGGAGTTTCCTCGACTGTCAATTCAACGGGAATCTGAGCATTGGTGGACGATTCTTGGGTATCTTCTGGCAACTCCTTACTTTGAAGTTGCGGTAATAATGCTGTTACATTAACCTGCTTTTCTTCATCCCCTATTTTGCAGACTCCCCGCGAGAATCCTCCAGTTCTGCGTCGAGAGGCTCGCATTCTCCGCCGTCGGAAGCGTAGACCTTTATTCCCCGCGACTAAGGTTTCTGAAGGCTTCTGATTTTCCTGATTGGGTGAACTCGGTTTGAGACCAGCGATCGCCAGGGTACTGGCACTCATCACTAATCCCAGAGACAACATCATGGAAAACGTTTTAAGATATATAGAGGGCTTTTTCATGTTACTCCTTGCCAGTGGCAGTAATGGATACAATTTTAATTAACGCGGTAGTAGAGAGCTAGAGCCAAGTCTGTGTATTTATCTAGCGTATTCATTTACAGACCGACTCCTCTCTATTCGGCAAAGTTTCCTGTTCTAGCTGTAAAGTGTAAGTGACGCTAAACCAGGTTACCTCATTTTTTTATTTATAGCGACTCAGCCAAGGTGATGGGCAATCAGCCTCTTCACCGTCTCAGCTAGCTCAGTGTACAATTTAAAGCCCAATGACAGCAATAAACTGCCTGGGTACTATATTATATACTAATATTCTATCTGATTCGTCTGTAAACCGTAGTATCATTACAGTTCTTTAAAAAAAGTGATGAATATCTGGAGAAACTTTGAAAGTGGCTATAGTGTTTTAACTTCACGTTAATTTATATTAAGTTTGATTATCCGAATCCAAGGTTCAGAATTCAAAAAAACTCCGCCGTAAAGTAGGCGTTGTCAGTGAATTAACCCTCAGGGAAATAGGAGGCAATACCAAGATGATGTCTGAAATGCGTTCATTTTTCACCCAACATCCCGTAGGTAAGGGAATCATGGCATTTGGCGGCACAGTCGTTCTTACGAGTGTGGTGGTTACAGGGGTGATTGTGGGACTGCGACAGTTGGGGGCATTAGAAGGAGCTGAACTGGACGCTTATGACCAACTCGTGCGATCGCGTCCAGAATCAGTGCCAAGCGATCGCGTGTTAGTCGTGGGAATTAGCGAAAAGGATATCCGAAACTATAACCAGTTTCCGATAACGGATGCCACATTAGCGACGCTACTCAAGAAACTAGCAGAGTATCAACCTCGTGCGATCGGGATTGACATTGGACGGGATGTGCCGATTGGCGAAGGTCGTGAGGATTTAATTCAGGTTATTGAGCAAAACGATAACATGGTCGCCGCCTGCGTCATGAGTTCTGCGACTGAACCCGGAACACCACCCGCCCCTGGAACTCCCCCAGAACGGGTTGGTTTTGCTGATATGCAGCTTGATCAAGATCAAGTCATTCGCCGCACGGCGTTAGTTTCATTTCCGCCGTTTGTGGAACCCCTCCCCAAAAATCCCCATCTGTGTCAAGATCCGGATAGCCTCCTCTATTCTTTACCGTTTCGGTTAGCTACGTCATATCTGGAACAAGAGGGAATCGAAGAAGAATTAACCACCCCAGAGGAATTCATCAAGTTGGATTCCACGATATTCCTTCCTCTAGAAGACCAATCAGGTAACTATAGTTACACAGGTGCGTTTGACTACCAAATCATGATCAATTGGTCAGGTGAGAATGCCATTGAACAAGTAACCCTGACCGATGTCTTGGAAGACAACATTGCTCCCAATCTCGTCAAAGACCGAGTGGTTTTGGTCGGGTACACCGCCAGCACCGCCAATGATGATTTTGCTACACCCTTTAGTGCAGCCGCTCAGGATCGAGTGTTAATGCCTGGGGTAGTCCTTCATGCTCAAGTTGTCAGTCAAATCATGAGTACCGTTTTAGAGGGTCGCCCCTTAATTTGGTATTGGTCTCAAGGAACTGAAATTCTCTGGATTTTTCTCTGGTCTGTTGTTGGCGGAACCCTAGCTTGGAAAATTCGCCGTCCTTGGATTCTGATTCCGGTTGCAGTCGTAGCGGGTGGTGTTTTGTATGGTATTTCTTATACTTTATTCGTTCAGCAGTCGGGATGGATACCGTTAGTACCGCCAGCCATCGGGTTAGCCTTAACTACCTTTAGCGTCGTCATTATTGACCGCTACGGTCAAGTCGTGGCTAAAACCGTTAAAAAACTGCTGAGAATTAACATTGAAATCGACGAAACTCAAAAAGAGGAGCAAGTCGCCCAAATCACAGAAACTGATAGCTTTCAAGAAATTCAGATCAGAGCTGATCAGCTCAGACGTCGCCGCCAAATCACCAAGCCTAAAACTTATAATAATACAGTCACGGATCAAGTAGACCTCAATTGGGAAGAGGTTCCAGAACTCGGTCAATATCAACAAGTACTGCAACGAGCAAGAGTATTAAGACATCAGCTCAACCGGGTCGAGGATCAACGGGACGAGGTTGAAGAGGTTGATCATTCAACGAACGGTTCGTCCGGGACAATGCCAACGGTTAAAAAACAAGCATTTAACCCAGAAGATGAGAGTTACCTCTCGCAATTACAAAGTCGGGGAAGACGGATGAGAAACCGATAAACGATGAACCAGGAACAACGAACGATTCTCTTAAAACTTGCTGCCAAGGTATCCCAAGATCCTTTGCTAATGAGAAAAGTCAGCGATCGAGTGTATCAGCTTATACAAGAGGATTTACGCAAGCAACGCGAACGCCATAAAAACTACAGAGGGTTACTATAAAATGGCTGACAATGGTAATATCACCCACGAACTTAACTACGTCACCGCTAATCGATTTTACATCGAAATTGAAAGTCAGATTACGGCTTCATTTAGCGAGTGTTCTGGTTTAGGAGTTCAGATTGATAAAGAAGTCTATTTTGAGGGAGGAGTCAACGAACAGCAACGCATCTTTCTCAAGCAAGCCAAATTTGATGATGTTACCCTCAAGCGGGGGATTACCGAAGATTTAGTGTTTTGGGATTGGATCAACAAGACGCTCAATCCTGGTAAAAAAGAGCGGCGTAATGTCAACATTCTGGTCTTTAATCAAGCCGGAGAAACCATGCAATGTTGGACATTAATCGGTGCGATTCCAGTCGGTTGGAAAACGCCAGCCTTACAAGCGAGTTCTAGCACCGTGGCGATTGAGGAATTAACCCTCGCCTATGAGGGCTTAAAAGTTGTCGCCGAGCAAGGTGGGGGTGGTGCTAGTACCAATCTGCAACGTGCTAACACTGGCTATTTCCCTAGTAACTAACTAGGTCAGTCGGTGGGAAAAAGTAAAGTTAACGGTAGGGATCGTCATTTGTCATTTGTCATTTGTCATTTGTAAGGGTTTGAGGAATATTGACAAAAGTTTGGTATTTCCACCAACCTACTTAGAGACGTGCCATGGCACGTTTTGAAGGACAGGTTTAGGAAGAATGTCCCTGACTTAAGGCTGGTGGGCAATGCCCACCCTACGGTATATCAAGGGTTTTGGCACTCCCTAAATGAAATGCTTATTTTAGTGCCATTCAATTTAGGAATGTTCGTGATAATTGTACCTCAAACTTGCTCTGACTAAATTTTAACCTTAAAAGAATTGATGAAATTTTCAGAACTATCACTGGGGATAAAAAAGCCATTACTGTCGGCTAAACCTCTTGGACAAATGCCCGGTAAATTGCCCACTCTAGGGCTATTAGCTAACTCAAATGTTCATAACTTAGACATACTTTCTTCCACGGGTAGAACTGTATTAGCGGCTATCTCTCAAACAGAGGAAAAGGAATCTGTCAGGTTGGCAGAAAATGCTCAAGCTAACGATGGCGTTGGCGTTGGATTAAGGAACGACACCCAACGGTCAAGTATTCCCAGAAACCGGGTTTCTGGTGAGGACAACAACGAAATATCGGCATTTTACCCAAAGGTTAATCAAGCCAAATCTTTTCCACAACTTCCTTTGAATTGGCAAGACTTAAACACAATAATTTACTTAGGTCAATTTCAAGGTTTAGGTAAATCTTCAATTCAATCCTTGCAGGTGTTAAATCTGACTCCTGAAACTTCAGCCGAACAAGAATTAGCTGCATTTTCATTACACGGTTCCGAGAATAATCAGAATCGTTTACCTGATTCAAGTTTCTCACCATTAAACTCAACCTTTTCTAACAAGAGTAATTCTGATTTGCATCTAGAGAATAAATCCGCTAGTCAGACTACACCAACCGCTTGGTCAAGTTTAGCTGAATTAATTGGTGAGGATAGTTCTGTTTCTAGTCAGGATAGCGATGATGAAGATATAGAAGGGTTCATGTTTACCCCAGAAGGATTTCGTCCTATTTATACTAATCCAATAAAAACATCCGGTGATGTGGCGGATTCAATCGAAGCGGAAGCAAAAACAGTTTCTGAAACCTATCAAACTCCTAGAGTAACGGTTCAACCTTCATCAACAATTGTTCCATCCTCCCAATCAACCGAACCGGAACTCGTCAGTGAATCCAATTTGCGGATGTTGGCACAGGAAGTCTACAAGTTAGTCCGACAGCGGTTGCAAATTGAGCGAGAACGTTATCGCCGTTAATGATTTTTATAAAACAAATAATACTTAGAGCAATCGCTATAGCGGTTAGGACGCATCATTTGGTAGAGACGTTGCATGCAACGTCTCTACAACAGTTCGTTTGTCCTAATCGATGTGTCTACTGCTATAATTCGGATTAAATACCCCTGTTTGGATAGGGACAAGGCAGAGGTCAGAGAGCAGATTGTAGAAGGGGTAAATTGAGGAAAATTTAATGGCTCAACTAAATAAATACAGCTTGAATTCCAAACTAAAACTGGTACTAATCGGGGGTTTAGTGGTGCTTCTAATTATTGCCAATCAAAATTTTGACATTCGGGAACTTTTGCAAACCGCCTTACATTGGGTTGAAAGTCTTGGTGTCTTAGCCCCCATTGTGTATATAATTATCTACAACCTAGCAACAGTACTATTTATTCCGGGTTCCCTCTTGACATTAAAAGGAGGTTACTTATTTGGCTTATTTTGGGGTTCAATTTATGTCACGATCGCGGCAATGTTTGGAGCCATTTTTGCTTTCCTGATTGGACGCTATCTCTCGCGGGATTGGGTTTGTAAACAGATTGAGAGCAATGACAAATTCAAAGCGATTAATCAAGCCGTGAAGACAGAAGGATGGAAAATTGTCCTGCTAACTCGTCTTTCTCCTATCTTTCCGTTCAACCTCCTCAATTACGTCTTTGGCGTTACCCAAGTTTCTATCAAAGACTATATTCTGGGTTCCATTGGGATGATTCCAGCCACCGTGGTGTATGTTTACATCGGTTCCCTGGCTAGCGATTTAGCCACAGTCAATATGTCTAATCAACCCACTACAACGGAATCTCAAATTGCAAAATGGGTGATTCGGATAATTGGCTTAATTGCGACAATTGCGGTAACAGTCTACCTAACTCATCTTGCCAAGAAATCTTTAGATGAAACTGTTGTACAGGAAGAAGTCTAACCCGATGAAACCAGAAATTGCTAATTTTAGTATTGGATGTAAGTCGTTGGAGTTTCATTAAAATTAACGGTTTAGATGAGGAATAAACAATGGACAGGGAAAAGTAATACTTGAGGGGTGTTAACATTTATTAGTACAGCGGAAACAATTGATGTCTCGGTACTTACAACAAGAAATTAAAGAAAACATTATGAGTAGCGATCGCCGAATCTCTGTCGCATTGCTATCGCTGCGACTAAGCGTGTTTCTGGTCATGCTAATGTGGACGTTAGATAAATTTGTCAACCCTGACCATGCAGCAGCAGTTTACCAGAATTTCTATTTGATTAGTGGGCTGAGTAATCAGATGTTTTACGTCATTGGCGCTATTCAGCTTATGATCATTCTGGGATTTGTCACGGGTTTCAAAAAGCGGTGGACTTATTTGCTGGTGCTGTTTTTTCATGCTGTTTCTACTTTCTCGTCCTTTCCCAAATATTTGGCTCCCTTTGACAACCTGCTGTTTTTCGCTGCTTGGCCCATGCTGGCGGCTTGCTTTACCCTTTACTATCTGAGGGATATGGATACCCTCTGGACAGTTGATTAAGGGTAGCGGCGTAGAATCAAAACACATTGCTAGACATTATCAAACATCTGGGTTACTGGATACGCTCTAAGTTCCATTCTCCTTCTCTTTCCTCTCTGTCCCGATCTAGTTTTAATAGGAGGTTTTAACAGTAGTCATGAATGACTTAATTCAGCAAACGGTAATTCTTGGTGGTGGGTTTACCGGACTGTTTACTGCCATACATTTAAGCCGTTCCAATTATCCGCGCTCAGTTATCCTGATCGATCGCGAAGAACGTTTTCGCTTTAAACCCCTTCTCTATGAGTATTTCAGTGGTCAAATGGAGGAGCCAGAGGTCATGCCTCGTTTCCAAGATTTACTTGACAGTAGCGGCGTGACCTTCGTGCAAGACGAGGTGCAAACCATTGACCTGCACCAGCATCAGGTTACGTTAGCCTCAGGGACGTCTTGCCCTTACAGCAATTTGGTTTTAGCTTTAGGCAGCGTCACGGGCTATTTTGGCGTTGAAGGGGCAAAGGAGAATGCCTTGCCGTTTCGGGAAGGAAAAGACGCGATCGCGCTGGATCAGCGTTTGCGGGAATGCCTAATCCAAGCGATGCAAACCCAAGACGTGGAAGAACGCCGCCGACTGTTAACCTTTGCCATTATTGGGGGTGGTCCCACGGGAGTCGAATTAGCCGCAACCTTAGCTGATTTACTCCCACCTTGGTATGAGGCAATGGGGGGTCAGCCCCACGAAATCCGGGTGGTACTGCTCAATCGCGGAGCCGAAATTCTCAAAGGCGACATTAATGATCCCCTGCGGGACACAGCACGCGAGGAGTTGCAACACCGTGCTGTCAAGGTGGAATTGCTTAACGAGGCACAAGCGACGGCTATTCGTCCGGATTCCTTGGACTATGAACAGGGGGATAAGGTGGAAACGTTACCCGCTGCAACAATTGTGTGGACAGCAGGGACTTCAACCCATCCTTTAATTAAGGACTTACCCATTGCTGAGGAAAAGCGCGATCGCAAAGGTCGCCCCTTGGTTAAACCAACCCTGCAACTGTTAGAGTTTCCCGACGTTTTCGCTGGCGGTGATTGCGCGGCTGTGGAGGGCAATTCCCTGCCGCCGACAGCCCAGGTAGCGCATCAACAGGGAGACGCGATCGCGTCTAATCTCCAAGCCCTAGCCAAAGGTAGAGAACCCAAGCCTGCTGACGTTAGCATCAGAGGCACGCTGATGAAACTAGGGTTAGAAGATGCAGCAGCTAACATCTCGAATCAGGTTGAGGTGGATGGCGAACTTGGACACTTAATTCGCCAAGGCACTTATATGAATATCTTGCCCACACCCCTACGAGATTTAAAGTTGACGGCGAAATGGTTCACAGAGGACGTTTATCAGGACTATTTAGAACCCAAGGTAACTGGAAAAACCGCAAAAGTGGTGGCGGGGGCTGTTGTGGGGACGCTGATTGCTAGAAAGTTGATCAAAGCATTAGGGGATGAGGATAAAAAGTGAATGTCAAAAACCTGAAGGTGATCCTTCGCTTCGCTAAGCTGTCATGCATTTAAATTGGGTATTAGTAGCGAGCAAGATGCTAGTAGCGAGCAAGATGCTAGTAGCGAGCAAGATGCTAGTAGCGAGCAAGATGCTAGTAGCGAGCAAGATGCTAGTAGCGAGCAAGATGCTAGTAGCGAGCAAGATGCTAGTAGCGAGCAAGATGCTAGTAGCGAGCAAGATGCTAGTAGCGAGCAAGATGCT
>CAKZMA010000552.1 GCA_937127375.1 uncultured Coleofasciculus sp.
CATCAGGCAGCTTCTGACGCCCCTGTAAATCCCTTAGTTCGATGATAAAACTAAAGCCCACCAGTTCACAGCCAATTTTTTGCACCAGCTTGGCAGTAGCGGCGGCGGTACCTCCGGTGGCGATTAAATCATCGGCAATCAGAATACGACAACCGCAATCAAAGGCATCTTGATGAACTTCTAAGCGATCCATACCATATTCGAGTTCATACTCAATGGTATGCACGGCGGATGGGAGTTTACCCGGTTTACGCACAGGGATAAACCCAGCGCCGAGTTGATAGGCGAGGGGAGGACCAAAAATAAAGCCACGGGATTCGATACCGACAACATAATCTGGTGTGAGTCCCGCCTGTTTACAGGTTTGAGCCAAGAGGTCAATCGTGTACCGTAGTCCCTCTGGGTGGCGCAGCAGGGGGGTGATATCCCGAAATACGATTCCAGGTTTGGGAAAATCAGGGATATCCCGAATCAGCGACTTTAAATCCATAGGTAGATAAGGTTCTTGAGCAAAGGGTTTAACAATTTAATCAAGGAAGCAGACTGATTGTGAGTTATTGTGCCATGATCGCATCGGAAAGGGTGGGTCAGTGACTTGTCATTGGCTACCAGCCAAATCGTACACTAGAAATCTAGAGGCTTGAACCATGAGACGGGTTATTCCGGCAAGTGCCTAGCCAATCACCGTACTGGGTGGCGGCGATTCTAGAAGAGCCGCAATTAAGGATGACAATCGCTCAAATTTTTGGTAAATGGCACATAAGCGAAGCTATAAAAGTCAGTTATCCCAGAAATCTCTAATTTAATTGGAAATTCTTTCTGTATAGAAGACGAGTTCACCTACAATCGCTACTTAGATTCAATGATTCTTTCTGTAAGCGTAATGCCGACAAACAGTCCTGATGCCCCATCCCATCCCGTCATTTTAGATAATTTACCCGATCCTGGTATTTCAGATCGGGGATGTCCGTCGCGAAGTCGGCAGCAGATTGACCTGATTTTACTTGCCATTGAAGCGCTGGAACTGGGCGGTTCTGAAGCGATGCTGCTAGTCGCTAAACAGCTAGAACTACAGGATATTATAAATAATCGTGTGGTTCTTTGGCGTCTACGCTGCACCAATCCCTTACGACGCTCTCACACGCGCCGCCCGCTGAACCTAGAAGAAGCGAAAGCCTTAGTGATTATAGCCAGTTATCTGGCTCGCCGGATGACAGTTGTGATCCGACAACTGCTTCTGGCTTATGAACAACTGAGTCAAAAGCAGGTTCCCATCGAACAACATTTTCGCTTGTCCTCTTATCTAGAGCGATTCCGGGCGCATTTCCGCAGCCGGATGAACCCACGACGGGCAAAGGTTTCTGTCTACAATACTGATGAAAAGTTAAATGAGCTAGCCTTGTCGCTGTTAGCGCAGTTGCTGTTTTGTACAGGAACCTCTGGTATGCAGCGATTTTGGATCAGTTTGTTTGATGGAGAAGTCGGATGAACGATCCGATGAAATGGTCGCTCCGCAGATGTCAACTATCGGCATTGGCTATAATATTGGGTTCCATAAGGAAAAAACGATGACAATTCGACGCCAGTACAGTTTGCCCAACTGTACGCTGATCCTAGAGGGATTAAGTGATACAACCGCAGGGGGAGATCAGCTCGATGCTCGTCCCCTGATGACGATTCTGGTTAACGCAGAATGCCGTTTTATGGGTCAGCCGCAACCCATTAGCGGCGGACGAGATTTTTTTGAGAGCTTAGTTCAGTCGGTTAGTCGCTATGCTCAAGAATTTTTGAGTCATATCCCTCACCCCCAACTTGATGGCGCTAAACCGCCTTTAGTGCATTTACAATCACTTCCGGATAAAAACTTGCACCGTTTAAGGGTGGGGCAAACCGCAGAGGCTCTTTCGACTGTTCCGGCTGATTCCCATAGCGCATCCGGGACTTCTGCGGGAGGGATAGATGGCAAAAATCCTGTACAGCTTGATTTAACAACAGTACAGCTATTTGATTTAGTTGAGGCGATCGATCAGTTCCAGGCGGATCAGCGCACGTTGCCCGATCTAAGTGTACCCTTACAAGCGATTTCCCGACGGTATCGCAAAGCCGACCAATCTGTCGCCCAGAGAAGCGCACCTGCTGCGATCGGGGTGACGAGTTTAGCTGTCGCAGCGTTGGCGTTATTTTTGGTACCTGTCCCAGAAGTGCGTCCGCCCAAGCCAGCCTCTGAGTCTGAGGTCACGGAAACAACCTCCCCAACTCCAGATAGCCCAAGTCAGGTAACGCCAACTCCCACCTCAAGTCCCCCGTCAGCGGCTGAACTGGAAAACGAATTAACCTCCAGTCGAGAGATTATCAATCCCACAGAGTTAAGTTATTTGAAGCGTTATCTGCACAGAGAACTTGATCAAGAATGGGATAACCGGGAAGGGTTAAATCAGAATTTAGAGTATCAGATTACGGTTGGCGGAGACGGAGATATTTTGGGTTATAAGCCGATTGAGGATACGCCTATTGATAGTGCAGAAAACACGCCTTTACCGGAGTTGAGCTATATTCCTACAGAAGGCGGTACAGCAACTCGCGAAACCTTTGCTTTATTCCGGGTGGTATTTACCCCAGGTGGTGTGTTGCAAATCAGTCCTTGGCAAGGCTATCAGGAAGAACCTGGTTTAGGACCAGAAATCACGGATCGGACGTTACTGAGACGATTAAATAACCAACTCTACGCCACGTTAAATGAACGTTGGCAAGGAACATCGCTATCACGAAGACCATTAAATTACCGAGTGGCTATCACTGAAGATGGCGCGATCGCGGACTACGAACCGACCAATCAACCCGCTTGGGATTATGTAGCGGAAACACCGTTGGCAGAATTAGCTGACCCAGAAGCGGCTGGTATTGGCAATGGGGAAACTGGATTTGTTCCTGACCAACCCTTAGCTCAGTTTCAGGTGGTGTTTAAGCCGAATGGTGTGCTGGAAGTTAGTCCCTTACGGGGATTCTGATGAGATGAGGGAGTTATCAGTTATCAGTAGGGTGGGCAATGCCCACCAGCCTTAAATCAAGCTGGGCGGTTTAAACCGCAGCTACACAGACCAAACCCGCCTTCGCGGGTTATATAGCGCTACGCGCTAGGCAATGGGCAATAGTGAAGAAAAACACTTACCTGACAAGGGATTGAGCGATTTAATTTTTTTTTATTTTGTCCTAACATGTATGCGTAGCGCTACAACAATTATAATTTTCTACTATCTCCCAAAATTTTTATCAAAAAATAGCAGTATTTTTTAAGTATAGTGAGGTACACAGACAGATCCCCGACTTCGTAGGAGTTGTCGGGGATCTTGCTTAAGTAAGTAGGGCTTGCTGCACAACTCCAAAACCCTTATCTATCAAGGCTTTGAGTAGCATGGACATTGACTCATCTTCAAGAACATAAGGTAAAACCCTTTCATATCCTTGCACCGCTATCAGGGAAAATGTATCATTGCTTCCCCTGCTCCCCCGGCTTCCCCGGCTTCCCCTGCTCCCTACCCCACTACAAGACTTATTCAGCAACCCCTAAGTAGGTCGGGCTGAAATCTGCTGTAATCACATTGCCATAGGAAAAGTAAATAAAGCGAATGGCTATGGCAGCCGCTAAGATGGAAATTTATTATATGTACAATACAGTAGAAAACTACCGACAATTGGCAGAGGTTCCAGCGGAACGTCTCTACTTCTGGCTCTACACTGATGCTCTAGTCTTATCCCGGTTTTCTGTTCCCTGGTTCTTTTTCCCTGTTCTTACCCTGGCTCCTTTTTTACGATTCTTATCCCCAAAAGTATCATGAAGCAACGTATAGAAACAGGGAATAATAAATAACGTCAATCCCGTTGCTAGTGATAATCCCGAAAACACAACCACCCCTAACGGTTGTAAAAACTCTGACCCTTGCCCAATCCCTAATGCTAGGGGGAACAAGCCTAACACTGTAGTAATTGTAGTCATCAAAATCGGTCGTAAACGTTGTGGTGCGGCTTGCAAAATGGCGGTTTGGCGGTCAACCTTTTCCCGGTAATAAATTTGATTGGCAAACTCCACCATCACGATCGCGTTATTCACCACAATCCCCACCAGCAGTACCGCCCCCACCAGAACCGTTGCACCCATGGCGGTTTGGGTGACATAGAGTCCCAAAATTCCCCCGGCTAACGCCAAGGGTACAGTCAGCATAATCACTAAGGGGTCAATTAGGGAATTATACTGTACCGCCATCACCACAAACACCATAAATGCCGCTAATCCTCCCAGTATCTTCAGGGAATTTTGCAGTTGCTGATTCGTTTCACTGGCGGAACTGGGTAAGATAGAAACCCCCTCCGGTAAGTCTAACTCAGTTAACACTGCATTGGTTTCCGCTAACGCCTCACTCAGCGTTGCACCTTCATTTAGTGTCCCTGCAATTAAGAACACTTGGCGCTGATTAATTCGCTGAATTTCACCCGGCGCTTGTCCTTGATCAATTGCGGCGACATCACCCAATTTTATTTGGCGATTATTATTGGTAAATAGGGGTAACTCTTTAATCTGAGACACGCGCTGAATCGCCGCTTGATCAAGCTGTACCCGCACATCCACTAAGCGATCACCCCGTTGTAACTGAGTCGATACCGAACCTGCGATCGCGGTTTGAATCGTATCACCAATTTCCTGTGCCGTTAACCCCAATTGGGCGACTCGTTCCCAGTCGGGACGAATCTGAATTTCGGGTTGGCGATCATCTGCATCTGGGCGAAATCGGGCTAAGGTTGCGCGTTCATCTAATGCTTTTAAGACTTGACGCCCTGCGGCTTCTAATTGCTGAGTGTTGGTTCCTTGTAAGCCAATATCTAAATCCGCCCCGCGAACCGGGGAATTACTTAAAATAATCCCCCGTACTTCACCGGGACTCAGGCGCAGACGAGTTTGGACTAAATTTAATGTCTGCAATTCTTGATTGACTTGTCCAATAAATGTCTCGACATTACTATCCGATTTCAGCGCAATTGTACTCGTCCCCCGTAACAGGTTTTCTGAGGTATTCCCACCAAACAGAAACCCGCCAGATGTGGTAAAGGCATAGTCGGTTTCCGGTTGCGCCAAGAGAATATCATCCACCGCCATCATCACTTGGCGATTTTGTTCTAGAGTAGTTCCTGGTGGAAATTGGGCAAACATTCTCGCTTGTCCGGTATCAATTCGGGGCAGAATTTCTTGGGGAATTTGACGGGCTAAGGCTAAACTTCCTCCGCCTAAAATTAAAATAGCGAGGGCGATGACTAAAATACGATACCGCAGCACCCGTGCTAGAAACCCTTGGTAACTCCGAGTTGCGGCTTCAAAGCGACGATTAAAAGCTTGTAATAGCCAAAATCGATTTAAACCACTGGATCGAGGAATTGCTAATAGGCGAGACGACAGCATGGGTACTACCGTCAACGCCACCACTAACGACGCGGCGACAGCAAAGCTAATCGTTAAAATTAATTCACTAAACAGGAGGGAGAAAAAGCCACCAATGAGTAAAAAAGGGAGGACAGCAACTAAGTTAGTACTGGTAGACGCAATCAGTGCTGATTCTACCTCTTGGGAACACCGTTCGGCTTGGGAAATGATGGATTGAGGCGGGGCGGGTTTTGTTAAGTTATTGGTTTTTTCCCCATTTTTATCGGTTACATCTGTCCCTACAACCGGATTATCAGACACACCCGCCGCGATGGTTTCTAGCATAACAATCGCATTATCCACGACAATCCCCACACCTAACGCTAATCCGCCTAAACTAAACACATTTAGGGATAAGCCAAATAATTTCATTAAAATCACAGCGGCTAGGGTGGCGAGAGGAATGGCGATGACAATAATTAAAGTTTGCCGCAATGAACCCAAGAACAACAAAACTGCAAACGCGGCTAATGTTGCTCCCACTAACCCCGCACTGGTTACATTGGCAATCGAATTTTGGATGAAAACTGATTCATCCAATGTCGCCACTAATTCAATATCCTCTGTAATTAAACCGGATTGCTTTAGCTGTTCAATGCGTTTTTTCACTCCATTGACAACTTCAATCGTATTCGCATCCGGTTGCTTCTGAATACTAACTTTAACCGCTGGTTCTCCATTCAGAAAGACAAATACCCGTCTATCTTCAGTCCCATCAATTACCTCAGCAAAATCGCGCAGATAGACCCGAAGAGACAGATTGGTGGCGTCGGTATCTGCTATTTCAAAGGACAAATTCCGCAGTTCTGCCGCCTCCTGAAACCGTCCCATGGTTCGCGTCAAAGGTTCCGAATCTTCCCCCCGTAGTCGTCCCCCCGCCACATCTTGATTGCGCTCATCTAGGGCATCTAGGACATCGGTTAAGCCTAATCCTAATCGCTGCAAACGAGTCGGATCAATCAACACCCGAACCTCTTCTGTTACCCCGCCAGACACATCCACTGAGGCGACGCCAGGAACTACACTCAGTTCGCGGCTAAGTTCTTCATCGGCAAAGACGCGCAAATCTACATCGTTTAGGGATGAAGATTTTAGGGCTAATTCATAAACCGGTAATTGAGAGGGGTCAAACTTAAATAAACGCGGTTCTTCGATAATTTCGGGTAAATTTGATTGAGCGCGGTTATACGCCGCTGTTGCATCATTTAGCGCCTGGTCAATATCACCTCCGGGTCGAAAAAACAGGTCTAAACTGATTCGTCCCTCACGAGTTTGGGAGAAGACTTGGATAACGCCCTCAGTCGCGCTTAATCCTTGTTCCAAGGGTTTAGTAATTTCCTCAACCGCTACCTCTGGCGAGATACCGGGCGCTCCCAAGCGTAAGCCAATCCGGGGATAGGTAATCGAGGGTAATAAATCGACCTGAATCTGGAGAATAAAGAATATCCCCAGCACAATTACGGCTAGGGTTAAGACTAGAGTACCGATATGGCGGCGAATCGCGATCGCACTAATACTGAGTTTGTCATTTGTCATTTGTCAAAACACTGATTTCACGGATTTTTTTGAGAGATTGGGGTGG
>CAKZMA010000553.1 GCA_937127375.1 uncultured Coleofasciculus sp.
AATCTCTTGTTTCGTCTGTAATATCTTAGCTAATTCTTCAATCGTTGGGGCTTCAAATACTGTCGTTACTGGAAGATCTTGACCCATCTGTTGTTGAATTTTACTAAATAGTCTTAATCCTAGTAAAGAATGTCCACCGAGTTCAAAGAAGTTATCCCGAATACTGATAGGTTTCAGATGAAAAACCGTTTCCCAAATCTTCTGGAGTTGCCGTTCTATTTCGTTGCGCGGTTCAACAAACTGATTCTCTGTACCAGCAGTATCGGGTACGGATAACGCTTCGTCAGCACTTGGATTGGGTAATAACTGATTGGTTTGAGCTTCCGTTAACAGAGGCAATTGTTTAATCCGTTGTTCGGGATGGATAAGAATTTCCTGGAGTAATTGTTGAAACTGTTCAATCCAGCGAGTAATTTTTTGATCGCGATAAAGAGCCGTATTATATTCAATCGAGCATTGTAATCCTTGGGCTTTTGGCTCAACTAAAAAGACCAAATCGCAAATCGCCGCTCCTTTATTAAACTTTTTCTCAGTAACTTTAAGTCCCGGTAATTCAAAATCAGTCTGAGGAACATTGAGCAAAATGAAAACCACCTGAAACCAGGGATAATAACTCAGATTTCGTTTATATTTAAAGTTCGATAACACTTTTTCTGCCGGAAAATCTAGATGGGTATATCCCTCAAGTGATACCTTTTTAACCTGTGCCAGAAATTCCAGAAAAGATGGATTGTTGTGGGTATGAGTTCTTAATGGAATAATATTGGCAAAGCAACCAATTAAATTTTCTAAGCTGCTATAGTTGCGGCTAGCAATCGGAGAGCCCATCACAATGTCGTCTTGATTACTATAACGGTGGAGTAAAGTTTGGAATACAGCGACTAGCACCATAAATAAGGTAGCGCTATGAGCTTGACTGAAGGACTCAATTTGGGTTTTAATGTCTTGATTAATGTGAAAATATTGAATCGTTCCTTTAAAGGTTTGTATAGCAGGACGAGGATGATCTGTAGGTAAATTTAACAAAGGCAAAGCCCCCATAAGTTGATTCGTCCAATAGTTGAGGAGGGAGGTTTCCGTTTCTTGCTGTCGTTGTTGATGCCATAGGGTGAAATCACCATAATTCACCGTCAGTTCGGGCAAGTCTAATTGACGTTCTTGGATAAAATGAGTATAGAATAGCGAAATTTCATTGAGTAATACGCTGAGTGACCAACCATCACTGATAATGTGATGACAAGTTATCATTAAAATAAAATCATCGGTTCGGAGTTGGAATAATTTAACCCGAATCAGAGGATCAGCTTGCAAATTAAACGGGTGGCTGGCTTCTTGATTAATTAAGGTTTGAATATATTGCTCTTCCTCGGCTTGACTCAACGGCTTCGTGATTACATCGACAACAGAGATTTTAAGGGTGAGTTCAGGAAGAATTTGTTGTCTGGGTAATCCATTCACCACCGCAAAAATAGTGCGTAGGGATTCGTGGCGTTTGATCACCTGATTAATCGCTTTTTCTAATAAAGCAATATTCAGACTTCCCTGAAGACGAAACACCATGGGTAAGTTATAAATGGGGTGTTGTTCGGCGCGTTGTGCCAATAACCAGATTCTTTCTTGATAAACGGTTAAGGGTAAAGAATCCCCATGAGGAATCGCTTTTACTGGATTAATGTCGCTCACATCCTCTTGGATAGCGCGATGCGTCACATATTCAGCTAAACTGGCAACAGTTGCCGCCGATGAGTTACAATCTTGTAGCATTGCTGATACCGGAATATCTACGCCAAACCCATCTCGAATCCGAGACAAAATGCGAGTCGCTTGTAAAGAATTTCCGCCTAAATCGGTAAAGGTTTCATTAACACCTACTTCAAAGCCTAAAATTTCTTGCCATATCGCCGCAATCTGATGTTCTGCTGGGTTACGAGGCTGGACAAATTGGCGATTTGACCCTAAATTCCGATGGGGAACAGGTAACGCTTTTCGATCGACTTTTCCATTAATATTCAGCGGGAATTGTTCTAACACAATAAAGGCTGATGGAATCATATAACTGGGCAGTTTTTTGAGCAGAAAAGATTTGATGTGAGTCGAATTTAAGGTTTGATGATGATCTTCAGGAACAAGATACGCGACTAAACGCTTATCCCCCGGTTGATCTTCCCTGGCTAAAACCACAACATTCCGCACATTCGGATAGTCTTGTAAAACTGCCTCAATTTCTGCTAATTCAACGCGAAATCCCCGAATTTTAACTTGGAAATCAAATCGTCCTAAAAATTCAATCACGCCATCTTCTCGCCAACGCACTTTGTCTCCTGTTTTATATAGACGAGAATTTGACTCCTGACTAAAGGGATTGGCAATAAACCGTTCTTGGGTTAAATCCGGTTGATTCAGATAACCCCGGGCTAATCCATCGCCACCAATGTATAATTCTCCTGGATGACCAATGGGAACGGGTTGTAAATCAGGATTGAGAATATAGACTTGGGTATTGGCAATGGGACGTCCGATAGGAATAGAGGGTTTTGTGGTGTCCTCTATTGTAATTTGATGGCAACAGGTAAAGGTAGTGTTTTCGGTTGGTCCGTAGCCATTGATTAATTGACAATTGGGCAACTTAGTTAAGACTTTTTTGACATGGGGAATCGATAAAACATCACCACCGGCTAAGAGTTGCCGCAAGGGTTTCAGTGATTCTATTTGTTCCTCGACCATTAAATGAAATAAGCCAGCAGTTAGCCATAAAGTCGTAATTTTGTGTTCTTTGATGGCTGTAGCAATTTCTGGCAAAGATGGTATTTTCGCGGGCATTAAAACTAGTTTACCGCCATTGAGTAAAGCTCCCCAAATTTCAAAGGTTGCTGCATCAAAGGCAATAGAAGCCAGTTGTAATACGATTTCATCAGCACCAAAGTGGGCATAGTTGGTATTTTTGACTAGCCGAACTACCCCACGATGAGGGACACAAACGCCTTTGGGTTTACCCGTGGAACCGGATGTGTACATCACATAAGCTAAATTGTGACTATTAACGTGATGGGTTGGTGGAACAGGAGGAGATGATGTTGTTGAATTGAAATAATCGTCCAGACATAGGAGATGCAGGGAGTCTGGGAGTTTTGGCAGAGCGGTTAATTTATTTTTTTGTGTAATTAAAATAGGGGCTTGGGCATCCGCTAAGATTGTGTTTAACCGCTGGGGTGGGGTGGAGGGTTCTAAGGGTAAATAAGCGCCACCTGCTTTGAGAATGGCTAAGATTGTAATAATTAATTCTGGAGAACGTTCTAAATAAAAGCTAACTAGGGTTTCTGTGGTTACGCCAAGACTTTGTAAATACTGGGCAAGTTGATTAGATTGTTGCTCAAGTTCCTGGTAGGTAAGCTGCTGATTCTGGTACGCGATCGCAATGGCATCAGGACTTTTTGCTGCTTGGCGTTGAAATAAGTCATGAATGGTAGAATTGTAAGGATAGTCCGTTTGTGTGGTTGTCCATTTTTGCAGCAATTTATGGTGTTTAAATTCCGGTAGTGAGAGTGGACTATTCATTTTTATTTCATTGATATAGTGCGTTAAAACTCAAGTTTTTTCGCATTTGTTTGACATAAATAACTTGAGTTTAAACCTGGTTCGTAATAGCTATTGCTTTAATTTTACTCAAAAATGGTAGGCTAGTCAATTTGATCATTCCGATAACGTTTGATCGGAATAGGTAAGACAAAGCATTAGCCTTGCCTCACCCATGTCATTGGTTCAGGACAAGCATTCCCTATCCCCTAGGAATTAGAAAATGAAGTGGCTAGCAGACAAGCTGTTGACATTAGCATTTGCCATCTCAACTAGAGCTACCGGATCATAATCATCACCAAAACCATCTTGATCAACGCTGACAACTGCACCGTAGGAATTGGAGCCAAGTTGTACATAACCATCGCCGATCGCATCATTGCCGGCATAGCCAATTTCATCAAGGACTTGGCTAATATCAATAACATCGGTACCAAGTTCAAAGTCAGTAATCTTATCCCGGCGATCATGCAGACTGGTGAAGACAAATTGGTCAGCGCCGCCACCTCCAGTTAAGATATCCGAGTCACCGTAACCAATAATATGCTCATTGGCATGAGTACCGGTGATATGATCAACACCAGATGTTCCGGCAATTTCAACATAATCAGCAGTTGAGTTGGTAGAAGTTGGATTAGTGTAGCCACTGGTGTCACTGTCGCTCACCGTACTCGCCTGTACCGTTGCCACATTTTGATACTCCCCAATAGTGGTTTCTGTGACAGAAACATCCAGTTTCTTCAGCTTAAAGGAGTCATTGCTGCCATGGGTGTAGGCAGAAATTACCACCGTATCCCCAGATAACTCTGAGTTATTGAAATCAGCCCAGCGATCGCGTCCATGATGGGTAAAGTTATTTTCCTTGGTGAAGCTATCCAACAGGCTGTCATTTAAGTGTGAGATATCCGCACCATCGCGATCGCCAATCCAGATGGACATATCGCTATCCCAGCCGACATAATCCAGGAAGGCTTTGTCTACGGTGACATCTTGGTCGAATTCAAACAGGATGTAATCGGTACTCCCGCTATTATCAACGCGGTGATTCAATTTCCATTCATCACGGTTCGTCACACCTAAGCCACCACTGTATGCACCTAAATACGCATTTTTCCAGGTTCCCCATTTCTGACTAAAGGCGCTGACATCAACCGAAACCCCATCTTGAGTAAAGGTGCGGACATTGCCATTGGCACCATCTAAGGGACTCGAACCGGTTAAGCTGAATCGCAGATCAGAAGTTGTTGAACTTGACAGATCTTGTGCTGCTTCAGTTGGCGAGGAGTAAACCCAAGTTTCACCTGGGCTGAGGATGCCATCTGAGCCAACATCGGTGGACAAATCTAGACTAGGAGTAAAATCATCATTGGTATCACCCACCGTACCATTGTCATCGCTGACGATCACGTCATTGGTAGAGAAGCCCACATTCCCGGTATTGGTGACTGCGTAGGTAAACGTAACATCCGTACCTGCGGCAATTTCCGGCAGGTTATTCAGATCCGTCACATCCATCCCATTGACGAACTTCTCAATATCAATGCCGGGATTAGGAGTCGGATTCACATAGCCACTGATGTCACTGTCGCTCACCGTACCCGCCTGTACCGTTGCCACATTTTGATATTCCCCAAAACTGGTTTCGGTGACGGAAACATCCAGTTTCTTCAGCTTAAAGGAGTCATTGCTGCCATGGGTGTAGGCAGAAATTACCACCGTATCCCCAGATAACTCTGAGTTATTGAAATCAGCCCAGCGATCGCGTCCATGATGGGTAAAGTTATTTTCCTTGGTGAAGCTATCCAACAGGCTGTCATTTAAGTGTGAGATATCCGCACCATCGCGATCGCCAATCCAGATGGACATATCGCTATCCCAGCCGACATAATCCAGGAAGGCTTTGTCTACGGTGACATCTTGGTCGAATTCAAACAGGATGTAATCGGTACTCCCGCTATTATCAACGCGGTGATTCAATTTCCATTCATCACGGTTCGTCACACCTAAGCCACCACTGTATGCACCTAAATACGCATTTTTCCAGGTTCCCCATTTCTGACTAAAGGCGCTGACATCAACCGAAACCCCATCTTGAGTAAAGGTGCGGACATTGCCATTGGCACCATCTAAGGGACTCGAACCGGTTAAGCTGAATCGCAGATCAGAAGTTGTTGAACTTGACAGATCTTGTGCTGCTTCAGTTGGCGAGGAGTAAACCCAAGTTTCACCTGGGCTGAGGATGCCATCTGAGCCAACATCGGTGGACAAATCTAGACTAGGAGTAAAATCATCATTGGTATCACCCACCGTACCATTGTCATCGCTGACGATCACGTCATTGGTAGAGAAGCCCACATTCCCGGTATTGGTGACTGCGTAGGTAAACGTAACATCCGTACCTGCGGCAATTTCCGGCAGGTTATTCAGATCCGTCACATCCATCCCATTGACGAACTTCTCAATATCAATGCCGGGATTAGGGATCAGCAATCCAGCATCCAATGTGTTGTTGATGTCACCCGACTCTAACGTGACAGTTTGAGTCATGCCATTGCTGGGGTTGGCATCACTATCTAATCCATCATCGCCACCGGCATCTTGTGGGCTAAAGACATAGCCATCGGGGGCGACAAACATGACTTTATATTCACCCGGAGTTAAGCCAGTGAAGGAGTATGAACCATTAGCATCTGTGGTTGTGGTGATTGGGTTACCCGTGCCATCGAGAACCGCCGTACCATCGGGATTCTGGAGTTTGACGGTAACGTCTTGAATGCCATTTTCCCCCGCATCTTGTACGCCATTCCCATTGGTATCTTCAAAGACGAAGTCTCCTAAAGATGCCAATTCATAAAAACCGGAGTCAATCGTGGGGTCATTTTCTCCAGGTGCCAGACTGACAGTATCAGAGACTAAACCATCACTGTCAACAGCATCATCGCCGCCTTGGTTAGCGGGACTGACTTCAAAACCATCGGGTTGTTCAAATTGAACCTGGTACTCACCTGCAAGAACTGAAAATTCATAATTACCGTTAGCATCGGTGGTGGTGGTTTCAACGACTTCGCTATCTTCAAATACACCGTCACCATCGATGTCGGCGAAGAGATTGACGGTAACGTCAGCAATTCCTGCTTCGCCAGCATCCTGAATCCCATCCGCATCACTGTCTAACCAAACGGTATCGCCTAATTTGGAGAGTTCCACTTCAGCGATAACAATTTGTTTATCCGGCAAACAATCTCCATCGGTATCTGGAACCAGGATAAGTCCGAGTTTGCCAATGACTTGTTCGCCAAATATGGTTGTATAGTCATAGGAAGGAACAAATCCTTCACCATTGCTTTGAGCCAGAGCCAGAATTTCATCGACTCGATCTTGTTCCCAAGCACCTAAACTACCGCCACCATTTGACTGTTGGTCATCAATTAACTCCCAGATGGCGCGTTGAATATCCCCTGAGGTATAGGTGCCATTTCCGGTTGATGCTTGTCCTTCAAAGCCTTGATTGAGAATCCAGTTGACTCTATCTAAATTTTCCGGCTTTTCGATTAAACCGGGTCCGATTAGTTCATCAGGTAAGGGTTCACCACTTGAGTAGACTTTCGCTGTGTAATCGACATTTCGATTAATCGGGCGATCGGTATCTAGGCAATAGCCATCAAAAGTCATTCCCTCAAAGGGATTATCGGTTCCGGGGACATCTTTGATGGTGATATCTAAATAACTAGAATCGGGATCACTACCCGCGTCAAGCTGAACGCTAAACGTCAGCATTCCAGGTAAAGCAGCTTTGAAAGAGGGAGGGTGATAAAATCCGGCATCAACTGTGGTGTCATTTACCCCAGGTGCCAAGGTAATCACATCAGAGACTAAGCCATCGCTGTCAACGGTATCATCGCCACCTTGGTTGGCTGGAGAAATCAGTTTATTATCGGGTTGTTCAAATTGAACCTTGTAATCACCCGCGATCGTTGTAAATTCATAATTACCATTGGCATCGGTGGTGGTGGTGTCAACAACTTCCCCATCTTCAATGACACCATCACCATCAACATCGGTTAATAGGTTGACGGTAACGCCAGCCATTCCGGCTTCGTTGCCATCCTGAATTCCATCCGCATCACAGTCTGACCAAACTTTATCGCCGATTTTGGAGAGTTCCACTTCAGCGATAACGATTTGGCTATCCGGTAAACTATCATTATTGCTATCTGGAACCAGAATGACTCCCATTTTGCCAACGACTTGTTCGCCAAATATGGTTGTATAGTCGTATTCGGGAACAAATCCTTCACCATTACTTTGAGCCAGAGCCAGAATTTCATCGACTCGCGCTTGTTCCCAAGCACCTAAAGTCCCGCCACCACTTGACTGTTGATCATCAAGTAATGACCAGACGGCTCGTTGAATATCCCCTGAGGTATAGGTGCCATTCCCGGTTGAGGCTTGTCCTTCAAAACCTTGATTAAGAATCCAGTTAACCTGATCGAAATTTTCCGGCTTTTCGATTAAACCCGTTCCAATAAGTTCATCGGGTAAGGTTTCATAACTAGAATAAACTTTAGCTGTATAGTCTATATTTGGGCGAATGCCCCGATCGGTATCAATACAATATCCATCAAAAGTCATCCCCTCAAATACGTTTTCTGTACCCGGGGAATCTTTGACGGTGATATCTAAATAACTGGCATCCGGATCATTACCTGCATCGAGTTTAATGCTAAATGTTAGCTCATTGGGTAGAGCGGCGCTGAGAGATGAGTAGATGTTAGATTCTGGCATAGGACTAGACTGAAAAACTCATTGATGTACCTTATGAAAATAATATACACAGAAAAAAAGCCAGAAATTAATAATTCATCAACACTTTAATAACTCCCCCAATCTTCATCGAAACTTTACAAATGACCTATTGACGACGAAATAAGGCTGAATTATACTACAGCAAAATTAAAGAGGACTTGCTGAAAACTTGTTGTGGTGAGGGGAAGATGGGGGAAATGGGAAAGCTGGGGAAGATGATGGAGATAGGGTAGAGAATTGACATAAGACCAATGACATAAGACCAATGACATAAGACCAATGACATAAGACCAATATTAAGACTTGCCACTCCCCATCAAATACAGCAGCGCCATGCGTACCGCCACACCACTGGTAACCTGTTGAGAAATTAAACTGA